>DASZXE010000497.1:0-6867 GCA_035546475.1 Kofleriaceae bacterium | reverse complement strand
CGGCCGGCGCGGACGGCGCGATCGGCGCGATGGGCCCCGCCGGCCCGGCCGGCGCGAACGGCCTCGACGGCGCCACCGGCCCGATGGGCCCGCAGGGCCCGGCCGGCGTGAACGGCCTCGACGGCGCCACCGGCCCGATGGGCCCGCAGGGTCCCGCGGGCGTGAACGGCCTCGACGGCGCCACCGGCCCGATGGGCCCGCAGGGTCCCGCCGGCCTGAACGGCCTCGACGGCGCCACCGGCCCGATGGGCCCGCAGGGTCCCGCCGGCCTGAACGGCATCGACGGCATCAACGGCCTCGACGGCGCGGTCGGCCCGATGGGTCCGCAGGGTCCCGCCGGCCAGGACGGCCTCGACGGCGCGACCGGCCCGATGGGTCCGCAGGGCCCGGCGGGTCCGCAGGGTCTCTCCGGCGTGGTCATGGCGCAGTACGTCCGGCAGCTCGTCGCGAGCGGCTCGAGCGGCGTCTGGAACGATGTCCTCGGCGCGTCCTACTCGTTCGACCTCGACGCGATGTCGACGGTCGACTTCCAGGCCGACGGCACGCTGATCGCGTACTTCGGCGCCGACGCGACCGCGCACTGCGGCCTCCGCTTCCTCGTCGACGGCGCGCCGATCTCGGGCTCGCAGTTCGGTGACCGCGCGATCGGCTGCGACCGGATCGACCCGGCGTCGACCGAGCGCTGGTGCCCGTGGACCGCGCGTCAGTTCGCGCAGCTCGCCCCCGGCCCGCACACCGTGTCGCTGCAGATCACGGGCGACGCCGACTACGACGCGCTGTGCAGCTCGCCCACCGACGACGCGTTCGCGGCCAAGCTCTGGGTCTTCGCCCACTGAAGCGTCCGAGCGCCGCCCGGCGCGGAGTCGCGCTGACCGAGATCGGTCCCGAGCTCCCCTCGGGCCCGATCGCTCGACGAGGGCTGGCCTTCTCGCCAACCCTCATCACCTGAGCGGTCCCTGACCGCTCGTCCCTGACACGCGCCACCGGCGCGACGCGACGGCCTCTCGGCGGAAACCGAGGGGCCGTTCGCGTGTCCGCGCGACGCGACGGCCTCTCGGCGGAACCCGAGGGGCCGTTCGCGCGTCCCGCGTTCACTTCGCGCGGACGGTCGGCTTCTTCGAGGCGGCGACCTTGGCCCCCGCCGCCACCGGCGCCGCGCCGGCCACCGCCCCGGCCGCCGCCGCCGCTGCCGCCGCCTTGCGGCGCGACTTCGCCGGCGCCTTCTCGGCCCGGTCCGCCTTCTCGGCCTCGGCCTTGTGCTGGGCGTCGAGCCGGCGGAGCGCGCGCAGCCGCAGCGTCTTGTCGAGCTTCGGCGCGTAGGTCGGCGGCGGCAGGTCGGGCAGCAACCCCGCGCGCGCCGCCTCGTCCTCGCGCAACAGGAGCGCGCGCAGCTTGTCGGGCGACGACATCGCCCGCAGCTTCGCGATCGTCGTCGGGTTGCGCAGCGAGCGCGCGAGCCGCCCGAGGATCGGCAGGTGCAGCTTGTCGTACTTGAGGCCCATCAGGAAGAAGAGGAACGTCGGCCGCCCGTCGGGCGCGCCGAACGCGATCCCCTCCCACGACCGCCCGCACACGAGGAACGGCCGCGAGATCTTCCCCTTGTCCTTCGCGCGGGTGTGCAGGAAGGCGACCCCGCCCTCCATCGCCGTCGACGACAGCGACTCGCGCTCGACGACCGCGCCGACGAACCACGGCTTGTCGGTCAGCCAGCCGTTCGCGTACGCGCGCGCGGCCAGCTCCTCGATCACCGACACCGGCGTCTTCGCCTTGAGGTCGGTGATGATGGCCGCGTCGGGCAGCAGGTCCTCGAGCGGGATCTTCATGCCGTCGGGGATGTCGGCGAAGCTCTCGTCCTCGCTGTTCAGCTCGCGCTCGAGCCACTGGTCGACGTCGCGCCGCTTGAACCGCCAGACCCGATCGACCGTCACCGACGGCAGCTTGCCGGTGGCCACCAGCTTGTAGACCGTCTTCTCGTCGAGGTGGAGGTAGACCGCCAGCTCCGGGAGCGTGAGCAGCGGTTCGTCCACCTTCTCGGCGGCCTTGTCGGCGGTCTTCTTCGTGGCCATCGGTTGCCGCGACGATAGCAGGCCCCGGCGGTCGCGGCGCGGCCGGCGCGGGCGTTCTATGATGCAGAGGTGTCCGAGCCTCGCTGGTCGCTACGACGGGCCCGCCTGCTGGTCGGCTCCAAGCTGGCGCTGATCGTCGGCCTCCTGGTCTTCGTCGCGCTCGCCTGGCTCGTCGAGCTCCTGCTCGGCCTCGACCGCCCGGTCCACCTGTCGCCGCCGGTGGCGATCCTGCTGGCGACGATCCCGGCCAGCCTGTGGCTCGCGTTCTTCCACCTGCAGGACCGCCACGAGCCGGAGCCGACCCACTTCGTCGTCGGCGTCTTCTTCCTCGGCATGCTGGTGGCGGCGCCGCTCGCCGACTTCCTCGTCGGCCAGCTCGCGCCGACCGAGCCGCTCGCCCGCGCCAGCCTGTCGCCGTTCTCCGCCGATCGCATCGTGCGGGCGGTGCTGGTCGTCGGCCTCGCGCAGGAGCTCTGCAAGTACGCCGCGGTCCGCTACACGATCTACACGTCGCCGGAGTTCGACGAGCCGATGGACGGCGTCGTCTACATGATGTCGGTCGGCACCGGCTTCGCGGTGTGGACCAACTACCACCGGCTCATGGGCCTGGGCGGCTCGGTCTTCCTGTCGATCGGCGCGGCGCAGGCGGTCGTCGTCACCCTCGCGCACGCGTCGTTCGCGGGCGCGCTCGGCTACGTGCTCGGGCGCGCGCGCTTCACGCGGCGCAAGCCGGTGTCGCGCGGCGTGCTGCTGTTCGTCGGCCTCCTCGGCGCGGCGACACTGAACGGCCAGTTCTCCCTCGTCGAGGACTGGTTCACGACGCGCGGCCTGTCGAGCCACCCGTGGCGCGGCGTGCTCTACGCGGCGGCGGCGGCGGCGGCGGTCTTCGGCGGCCTCCTGCTGCTCATCCGCCGGCTGCTGGCCGAGTCGCCGTTCCGCCCGGGCGCGCCCGGCGCGCCGCCGCTGGTCGCCAACGATCAGGTGGCCCCATGAGCGTCGACGACCCCGACGACCCGGCCGGAGGCGGCGCCCCCGACGACGCGCCCCAGCCGCTCTCGTCCGCCGATCTCATCCCCGTCTCGCCCGCGTCGCTCCCCGACCTCGACGCCGTCGAGGCCATCCCCGCCCCCGCTCCCGCGCCCGCCCCCGTTCCCGCGCCTGCTCCCGCCCCGTCTCGGGCCGCGTCCTCGGCCTCCTCGTCCCCGGCCCTCGAGCCCACCGCCTCGACCTCGATGCCCGCCATCGAGGACGAGGGCGAGTCGCTCGCCGATCGCGCCTGGGACGCCGTCACCACCGTCGGCGAGCTCGGCGTCGACCTCACCCGCGAGCTCGCCCACGCGATCGGCCCGTCGTCGCCGTACCACCGCCACGACTTCATCGTCATCGCCTTCGCGGTCGCCGTCGTGATCGCCGGCGGCGCGTTCCACCGCCACCTCGTCCAGCCGACGATCGAGGTCTTCCAGACCCGCGGCCTGACCTTCGAGCGGCCCGCGATCTGGCTGCCGCCCGAGGAGGTCCCGCCGATCCCGCCCCGGCTGGTCCCCGCCGACCCCGCGCCCCCGCGCCCCGCCGGCGCGCAGCTCCCCTACCACGTCACCTACACCTCCACGCTCGATCCCAACCTCCGCATGGAGGTCCACATCGAGGCGCGACCCGCCTGGAACAACCTGCTCGCCGTCCTCGATCTCGACCGCCGCACCCGCTGGGGCGAGCAGTACGCGGCGTCGCCCGGCGTCGTCCGCACCATCGGCGGCCACGACTGGCTGGTCACCCGCTTCCGTCACGGCTTCACGCCGGTGCCCGGCGACGAGCCGCGCATCGGTCACGCCATCGAGCTCGCGACCGTCGATCCCGAGCGGCTCTACGTCGTGACGCTCTACGGCGGCCCGCGGCGGGTCGCGCGCCTCGCCGACGCCATCGAGCCGACCCTGCGCATCGCGTCGCGCACCGGCATGCCGCTGGTGCCTCACTCGATGCGGCTCCAGCCGGGCTACCCCGACGCGGTCGCCCGCGACTTCGACTCGACCGTCATGGTGCTCATCGCCGACGTCGTCGACGGCGAGCTGCGCGCGGTCGCCGGCGGCTCCGGCGTCGTCGTCGGCCGCGACGGCTCGATCCTCACCAGCGCGCACGTGCTGCTCCACCCCGACGGCCGCAAGCACGACGTCTTCGTCATCGGCCGGCCCGAGCGCGCCGGCCAGCCGCCCGCGCTCGTCTGCGCCGGCCGGCCCGATCGCTCCAAGCTCCAGGCCGAGGTCGACCTCGCCCTCATCAAGTGCGACATGGACCTCGACGGCCGCCCGCGCGCCGCCACCGGGGTCGCGCGGCCGTGGGTGCCGGCGCCGATCAGCCGCGGCGGCGAGCTGTCCCCGGGCCAGCCGCTGTGGGTCATCGGCTATCCCGACGTCGGCGGCGGCTCGATCACGATCGTGCAGGGCGCCGTCACCGGCTACACCAGCCTCGGCGGCGCCGTCGGCAAGGACCTCATCAAGACCGATGCCGCGATCAGCTTCGGCAACTCGGGCGGCCCGGTGCTCGACGCCGCCGGCGCGCTGGTCGGCATCGCCTCGCTGTCGCGCATCACCACCACCATCGACGGCGCGAACGTCGACACCAGCAAGTCGGGCCTGGTCCGGCCGGTCGCCGCCGCCGGGTCGCTCCTCGCGATCGCCAACACCGGCTGGATGCCGCGCACCGGCTACACCTCGGTCGACCTCGCGCCGACCTCGATCGAGCCCGAGGCCGAGGGCGTGACGATCTCCACACGCGTGGTGGAGCAGGCCAACGATCAGCCGGTCCCCGGCGCGCTCGTGATGGTGCTGCGGGCCGGCGTCGACGGGCACTCGGTCGACGTCAACCGCCTCGACGACGTCGTCATCGCCTGGGGCCGCGCCGACGCGGACGGCGGGGTCTACCTCCGCCAGCCGGTGCCGGCGCCCGGGCAGTACACGGTGCTGGTCATGGCCGACGGCTTCACGCCGCTGGTCGCCGACGACGCGCTCGTCCTGCCGGCTGATGCACCTTCAGCGGTCGTTCCGTGGGGTACGCTACGGTTAGCGGCACAATGAGTCCACTGCCGCTGTAATCATCCGCTACGGTCCGACAACGAAACATTTACGCTACTTTGCCATCTTCTCTTGCATCCAGTTGTGAAATGCACTACCTATTCTTCTGCGCGCGTCCGGTGTTGATGAAAATTTGAGCCTTGCGTCGTGAGCCTTGTCGACCCATAGTCATCTCAGCCGCACGCTTCGGCGTTCGCTGGCGACCGCAGCAGGCCTCATCCCCCCCGCAGGCCGCTGCGGTTTTTTTTTTGCCCCGCGGCCTCCCTGGATTCCGCGCAGGCGGCCCGCATGGCCCTCGCAGGCGGCCGCTCCGATTTTGCCCCGACGCGGCTTGCCCCGAGTGAAGGTCCCGGCTGGGCGACGCGCGCTCGGCCGGCCACCTTGCTCGTACCCGCGCCAGGCTGACACCCGGTCCGGGGCCCTTCCTTGCCCACCCTTCCCCCCTCATGTTACCCACGCTTGAAAGAATGCCCGCGCTCGATCGCGCACTCATCGACCCGGACGCTGACCGTGTAGTCCGGCGCCTGGCGCGCGGAGGCTTCAAGGCGTACCTGGTCGGCGGCTGCGTCCGCGACCTCCTGGTCGGCCGCACGCCGAAGGACTTCGACGTCGCCACCAGCGCGACGCCGAACGAGGTCCGTGCGCTGTTCCGCAACTGCCGCATCATCGGTCGCCGCTTCCGCCTCGCCCACGTCTTCTTCGGACCCAAGATCATCGAGACGTCGACGTTCCGCGCCAACCCGCGCGAGGACGAGGACGCCGACGAGGACCTGCTGATCCGCCGCGACAACGTCTTCGGCACCGAGACCGAGGACGCCCGCCGCCGCGACTTCACGATCAACGGCCTCTTCTACGATGTCGAGGAGGAGCGGGTCATCGACCACGTGAGCGGCCTCGACGACCTCGCCGCGCGCATGGTGCGGACGATCGGCGACCCCGACATCCGCTTCCGCGAGGACCCGGTCCGCATCCTGCGCGCGATCAAGTTCGCGGCGCGCCTCGACTTCCAGATCGAGCCGGCGACCTACGCGGCGCTCCTCCGCCAGCGCGGCGAGATCTCCAAGTGCGCGGCCCCCCGCGTCGTCGAGGAGATCTACCGGCTCCTGCGCGGCGGCGCGGCGCGGCGGTCGATCGAGCTGCTGGTCGAGACCGGCGTGCTCGACGTGCTGTCGCCCCAGCTCGCGGCGCTGTACGCGGCCTCCGGCGACGACGACGGCGGCGAGGACGCCGAGGTCGACGACGATCCCGACCTCGACGACGAGGAGCGCGCGTGGCACCGGGTGTGGGACGACGACGAGCCGCGCCCGCAGCGCCGCTACGCGCCGCGCCTGTCGTTCCTGCCCGACCTCGAGGAGCTGACCCGGCGCCGCGCGCTGGCGTGGGCGACGCTCGACCAGGTCGACCGCGCGGTGCGCGCCGGCCACGAGGTGTCGAACGCGCTCGCGCTTTCGGCCCTGCTCGCGCCGTTCGCGGCCGAGACGATCGTGTCGCCGGCCACCCGGCCGGGCGAGGCGAACCAGGTCATCCTCGACCTGGGCCAGCCGGTGGTCGATCAGCTCCGGGTCGCGCGCCGCGACGCCGAGCGCACCCGCTACGCGCTGTTCGGCCTGCGGCGGGTGGCCGCCGCCCGCGCCCGCAACGTCCCCGTCGACAGCAACGGCGGCCGCGAGTCGCTCGAGGACGCGGTGCAGCTCGCCGAGCTGCTGGCCGCCGCGCAGGGCGGCGCGCCGCAGGGC
>DASZXE010000496.1:0-7233 GCA_035546475.1 Kofleriaceae bacterium | reverse complement strand
CGCCGGCGCCAGGTCGTCCACCTCCGGCTCGTCGTCGGAGTCGTCCGGCTCCGCGAACGGCCCGGCGGTGTCGACCGCGCACGGCCGCAGCTCGCCGATGACCCCGGTCGTCACGCCGCCGCCACCGGCGAGCCGCTCCAGCTCGCGGCCGTCGGCGGGGTCGACCACCCGCACCGCGTCGCCGTCGACGAACGCCAGCCGCGACGGTCCGAGCCACACCGGCGACGGCACCCGGTCGCCGGTCGCGATCGACTGCACGCGCCCGCTGCCGGCATCGACGACGTAGAGCGACACCTGCCGGGCCGCGGCGTCGCCGCACGGGTCCTCCGCGACCGAGGCGAACGCGAGCCGCGCCTGATCGGGCGACCACGCCAGGCTGTCGCCGTCGATCAGCGCGCCCCCGGGCGGCGCGATCACCTTGCGGCTGCGATCGAGCCGCACCGCGCTCGCGGTCCCGAGCTCGTCCCAGTCGGCGGTCACGCCGGCGACGGTCATCCGCCGCCGCTCCGCCGACAGCGGCCGCACGCGCAGCGCCTCGCCGCGCGGCAGCCCGCCCGCGTACGGCTTGCGGCTACCGTCGTCGACGACGAACGTCTCCGGCTTGCCGCGCGCCGGCACCAGCTCGACGACGAGCTGCGGCTCGCCGCCGCCGGCCGCCCACGCGAGCGTCGCCTGCGCGACGTCGCCCAGCACCAGCTCGCGCCCCGCGCGCCCGCTCGCGAGATCGACGACGCCGAGGTGCAGCTCGCGCAGCCTCGGCTTGCCCTCGTGCGACCGCACGACGTCGCGGTACGACGCGTAGGCCAGGGCGCCGCGCCCCGGCGACGGCAGCGCGCCGACCACCGAGCCGCCGGTGCGCGTCAGCCGGATCCAGCGGCCGCCGCTCACCGCGTACGCCTCGGCGCGGTGCTCGACCGTGACGTCGCCGCTCGCCCGCGGCGGCCGGAACGGCTGGGTCCGCCCGACGACGATCACGCCGTCGGCGAGCGCCGCCGCCAGCGCCGCCCGGTAGCGGTCGGCGGCGCGCACCCAGCCCTTGCCGGCGGCGGTCGCGCGGAACGGCGCGAACACCGCCAGCTCGAGCGAGCGCTCGCCCCACTTCGCCCAGTCGCCGGCGGCCGCGATCTCGAGCGGCGCCAGCACCTGCTCGAGCTCGCCCTGCCGCACGCGCGCGACCGCGAGCATCCACGCCGCCTCGAGGTGGCCCGGATCCGCCGCCAGCGCCGCCGCGCACTCGCGCTCGACGGTGGCGAGGTCGCCGCGCCGCTCGGCCGCCAGCGCGCGATCGAACATCGGCTTGCCCGGCCCCCGCCGCCACGCGTAGTCGTCGAGGCTCGCCTTGCCGAGCGGCCGCACGGCGACGTCGAGGACCGGCTCGGCCGCCGCGCCGGCCCCGCCGTCGTGCGCGTGCGCCTCCGGCTTGCCGCTCGCCCCCGAGCCGGAGCAGGCGGAGCAGCCCTGGCTCCCGACCGCGGCCAGCCCCAGCGCGCCGGCCACCAGCGCCGCGCCGGTGACCCTGGCGGCGCGCGTGGCCAGCATGCGGACGCACCTCGCCATGGCGCTCTCGCGCATAGCACGGCCGGGCCAGCGGTGCGAGATCCGGAACCGGCCTCGGGCCGCTCGTCGCCGCGGGAGCGCGAACGCAGCCCCGGCGCGGGCGAATCGTGCTACCCAACCGCCGCCGTCGCCGGGCCCTGGCTCGCCGCCGCATCACCAGCCCGCGAGCCCGACATGCCGCCTCAGAACCACATCCGCAACGTCGCCATCATCGCCCACGTCGACCACGGCAAGACCACGCTGGTCGACGGCCTCATGCGCACCGCCGGCACCTTCCGGACCGGCGAGGTCGTCGCCGAGCGGGCGATGGACTCGAACGATCTCGAGCGCGAGCGCGGCATCACGATCCTGTCGAAGTGCACGTCGGTGACGTGGAAGGGCGTGCGCATCAACCTGGTCGACACCCCCGGCCACGCCGACTTCGGCGGCGAGGTCGAGCGCGTGCTCGGCATGGTCGACTCGGTGCTGCTGGTCGTCGACGCCTACGAGGGGCCGATGCCGCAGACGCGCTTCGTCACCCAGAAGGCGTTCGAGATGGGCCTGCGCCCGCTGGTCGTCATCAACAAGATCGACCGGCCGTCGGTCGAGCCCGAGAAGGTGCTCGATCCGGTCTTCGACCTGTTCGACTCGCTCGGCGCCAGCCACCACCAGCTCGACTTCCCGGTCATCTACGCGTCCGGCCGCGAGGGCTACGCGATCCGCAAGCTCACCGACGAGAGGAAGGACCTCGCGCCGTTGCTCGACATGATCATCGAGCACGTGCCGCCGCCCGAGGGCGATCCGGCGGCGCCGCTCTGCATGCAGGTCGCGACGCTCGACTACGACGACTTCCTCGGCTACCTCGCGATCGGCCGCGTGCGCGCCGGCTCGACCAAGGTGGGCGACCGCGTGCTGCTCGCCCACCGCGACGGCGGCAAGGAGGAGTTCCGCGTCCAGAAGGTGCTCGGCTTCCAGGGCCTCAAGCGGTTCGAGCTGGCGCAGGCGCAGGCCGGCGACATCTGCGCGGTCACCGGCATGAACGAGCTCAACGTCGGCGAGACGATCACGTCGATCCAGCAGCCGAAGATCCTGCCGCTGCTCAAGGTCGACGCGCCGACGATCTCGATGAACTTCCGGGTCAACGACGGCCCGTTCGCCGGCAAGGAGGGCAAGTACGTCACGTCGCGCAACCTGCGCGAGCGGCTCCACCGCGAGGTCAAGAGCAACGTCGCCCTGCGGGTCGAGGACACCGACGACGCCGGCGTCTTCAAGGTGTCGGGGCGCGGCGAGCTGCACCTGTCGGTGCTGATCGAGACGATGCGCCGCGAGGGCTACGAGCTGTGCGTGTCGCAGCCGACGGTGATCACGAAGCTCGGCGAGCGCGGCGAGCTGCTCGAGCCGTACGAGCACACGGTCATCGACCTCGACGAGCGCTACACCGGCCCGGTCGTCGAGGAGATGGGGCGGCGGCTCGGCCAGATGAAGGAGATGCGGCCGAGCGGCCCGGGGCGCGTGCGCCTCGAGTACCGGATCCCGGCGCGCGGCCTCATCGGCTACCGGTCGCAGTTCCTGACCGACACCCGCGGCACCGGCGTGCTCTACACCCAGCTCGACGGCTACGACGTGTGGGGCGGCGCGGTCCGCAGCCGGGTCAACGGCGTGCTGATCGCGAGCGAGGTCGGCGAGACCAACGCCTACGCGCTGTTCTCGCTGCAGGAGCGCGGCGTGATGTTCACCGGCCCGGGCGTGAAGGTCTACCCGGGGATGATCGTCGGCATCCACGCCCGCGACAACGACCTGGTCGTGAACCCGAACAAGGCCAAGAAGCTGACCAACATCCGCACGACGGCGGCCGACGAGAAGCTGGTGCTGGCGCCGCCGCGGCAGCTCACGCTGGAGAGCGCGCTCGAGTTCATCAACGACGACGAGCTGGTCGAGTTCACGCCGCAGTCGATCCGGCTGCGCAAGGCGATCCTCGACCACAACGCCCGCAAGCAGGCCGAGAAGCGCGCGTCCGCCGGCGAGGCCGACGACGACTGAGCGTCCGAGCGGAGCTCGGCGCGGGGTTGCTCTGACCGAGATCGGTCCCGAGGTCCTCCTCGGGCCCGATCGATCGACGAGAGGGTTGGCATTCTGGCCAACCCTGTGACAACCCAGGAAGATCGGGCTCCATACCCACCCCCTCCCCGCAGAAGGCCCAGAAGGCCGCGGGGGCTGCCGGAACTCTCTCCCTCGCGCGGACGGTCGGTACACGGCCGGCGACGACCGACAGGTACCTGGCAACGGAGGCACCACGAGGCTCGCGCGCTGCGGGATCTGCGACCTCGGGCGCATGGCCCGCGCCGCTGCGGCTTCGCCAGCCGTGCGGCCACCTGACGCCGGCGTCCGCGCGGGCGGAGTCGCGTAGACTGGGAAGGCCGTGGTGGGGACGTTCACGCTCTACATCGATGCGTTCTGGTCCAACTGCTGGGACTGCGGGCCGTACGTCGCGCTGCGCGAGAAGGGCGTCCCGTTCTCGACGGCGATCGCGCTCCTGCGCGAGGGGGCGATCACGCCGGGCGCGCGGCGCGCGATCACCGGGCTCGCGCCGGCGCTCCAGCACGGCAGCTTCTGGCTGGCGGAGTCGAGCGCGATCATCGAGTACCTCGAGGAGATCCTCCCGCCGCCCGAGTGGCCCGCGCTGCTGCCGGCGGCGCCGCAGCTCCGCGCGCGCGCCCGCCAGCTCATGTCGTGGCTGCGCTGCGAGATCGATCAGCTCCGCATGGAGCGCGACTCGACGCTCATCTTCTACCCGACGGCCGACCTGCCGCCGCTGACCCCGCTGGCGGCGCGCCAGGCGGAGCGGCTCGTCGAGATCGTCCTGCGCCTGGAGCCGTCGCCGCACGGCGCGCTCCTCGGCGACTGGTGCATCGCCGATGTCGACGTCGCGTTCGCGCTGATGCGGCTCGTCCGCTCGCAGCACGAGCTGCCGGCCGCGGTGCGCGCCTACGCCGAGGCGGTCTGGGCCCGCCCGGCCGTGCGCGAGTACGTCGAGCACGCGCGCCCGCCGCACCCGCCGTCGCCGCCGCCCCGATAGCGAGCGGCCGCGCGGCCGTCAGGGCGGCGGGATGGTGCCGAACCGCCGCGGGCCGATCGTCGGCCCGTCCGGGAAGACGTAGAAGCTGACCAGCATCGAGGCGAGCAGGCGGCACTTGTCGGTGGTCGGGATGTCGAAGCGCGCGGTGGCGACGCCACCGGCGTCGACGGGCAGCTCCTGGTGCCAGCGCTGGTGGCAGCCGGGCGGTCCCGACTCGTAGTCGCCCTCGAGCTGCACCGCCACCGTCGCGCCCGGCGGCAGCTTGCGGGCCTGCACGGTCACGCCCGCGTCGCTGATGCGGCAGACGCCGATCGCCTCGCCGGGCCGCGCGCACGCGGGCGCGTCCGAGGTCGCCGTCGCCGTCGTCGTCGGCGGCGCGTGCGCCGTGGCGGTCTCGTGCACGGCCGCGGGTGGCGGCGCGTGGCCTCCGCACGAGCAGGCGAGCACGAGGACGACGGCGAACGAGCGGGGCGCGATCACGGCGCGCATCTTACTCGGCCGGCCGCGCGGGCGGCGGCCGCGGTCAGGTCTTCTCGCCGTCGAGCCGCGAGTCGAGGCAGCGCCGCACGGTCGCCGCGAGCTGCGCGCTCGTGCACGGCTTCGGGATCACGAGCCGCCCCGGCTCGAGGTGCAGCACGCGCGAGAGGAAGTCGCGGTTGTAGCCGCTCATGTAGATGACCTTCAGCGTCGGACCTCGCGCCCGCAGCGTCTCCGCGAGCTGCCGGCCGGAGATGCCGCCGCCCATCACCAGGTCCGTCAGCAGGAGGTCGATGCCGCCGCCCTCGGCGTCCCAGCGGGCGAGCGCCGCCGCCGCCGAGTCCGCCTCCAGCACCCGGTAGCCGTAGCGCTGCAGCACCGTGCGCGTCGCCGTCCGCACCGCCGCCTCGTCCTCGACGAGCAGGATCGTCTCGTGGCCGCCGCGCACCGGCACCCGCGGGGCGGCCGACCGCAGCTCGACCTCGGCCGGATCCGCCGCCGGCAAGAGCACCGTCACCGTCGTGCCGCGGCCGATCTGGGTGTCGACCTCGATCCAGCCGCGGTGCTGCTGGACGAGGCCGAGCGCCATCGACAGCCCGAGGCCGGTGCCGGTGCCCGCGTCCTTGGTGGTGAAGAACGGCTCGAAGATGCGCGGCAGCGCCTCGGGCGCGATGCCGACGCCGGTGTCGGCGATCGACAGCCCGACGTGGCGGCCGGCGCCCGCGCCCGGCTGCAGGGCCGCGCGCTCGAGGTCGACGTCGACGGCGCGCACCGAGATGACCAGGTGGCCGCCGCCCGGCATCGCCTCGCACGCGTTGGCGACCAGGTTCATCAGCACCTGCTCGAGCATGCCGGGGTCGGCGTAGATCATCGGCAGGCCCGGCTCGAAGCGGGTCTCGAGCGTGATGTCGGCGCCGCACGACCGCCGCAGGAGCTGCGTCTTGCCGGCGATCGCCTGGCCGAGATCGAGCAGCACCGGCTGGGCCGGCTGCCGGCGCGACAGCGCCTGCAGCGAGCGGGTCAGGGCCGACGCCCGCTTGGCGGCTGCGATGATCTCGTCGACGCCCTCGCGCAGCTTCGGCTCGCGCACCGTCTCGGCGAGCACCGCCGCCTGCATGAGCACGACCGCGAGCAGGTTGTTGAAGTCGTGCGCGATGCCGCCGGCGAGCTGGCCGACCGCCTCCTGCTTCTGCGCGAGGCGCACCTGGTCCTCGATCAGCCGGCGGCGGGTCGCGTCCTCGACGACGCCGGCGACCTTGCGCACCTGGCCGTCGGCGTCGCGGATCGGCACCGCGCGCTCGCGGATCCAGGCGACGTCGCCGCGGCGACGGATGCGGTACTCGAGGTCGTAGCCGTGGTGCGGCAGCGCGGCGAGCACCGCCTCGACGCGGACGCGGTCCTCGGGATCGATCAGCGCGAGCCAGGCGCCGGCGTCGAGGTAGACCTCGGCGGGCGTCAGGCCGAGCACGCGCTCGGCGGCCGGGCTGACGTAGTGGATCGTCGTGCGGCTCGCGTTGGCGAGCCAGAAGGCGTCGTCGAGCGCGTCCATCGCCTCGGCGAGGCCGCCCGGGCGGAACTCGACCGTCGACGCGTCGGCGGCGCGCGGGCCGGCCGACGGATCGGCCGCCGGGTCGGCCGCCGGGTCGGCCGTCGGATCGTCGGCGAGCGCCGCGCCCGCCTCGTCCGCGAACGCCATCACCGGGGCGCGTGTCTCGCGCGTGGCATCGTCGTTGGCGGGAACGGGCGGGCGATCGTCCATGGCGTCTCCGGCGGCGAGCTGCGCGGCCCTCGTCCCTCCGCCGACGGTGGCGCCGAGCATCGCACGTCCCGCCGGCAGCCGGCGCCGAAAGGGCACGGTCGGATCACTGCCGGTGCGGGGCCTCGCCGACGGTGCCGGAGGTCAGCGGCGGCGCGCCGCGACCGCGGCGTGCGCGGCCGCCATCGCCGGATCCGCCAGCACCTCGTCGAGCGTGCGCGACCACGGCCGCCGCCAGTTGGGCCGCTCGTCGCTGGTGCCCGGCACGTTCTGCGGCGCGGGCTCGAGCCACAGGTCCTCGACGGTGACGAGCACGACGTGCGCCGGGCTGGCCGCGAGCGCCTGCGTGCAGGCGGCCATCGCGTCGGCGCACGCTGCGGTGTCGTCG
>DASZXE010000495.1:0-5478 GCA_035546475.1 Kofleriaceae bacterium | reverse complement strand
CGCCGCCGGCCGCCCTGGCATCGCGCCGCTCGCCGCCCGCACGGTGGCGTGGACCGCCGACGCCGACGAGCTGGCGGCGCCGCTCGAGCGCGGCCAGGCCGGCGCGTTCGCCGTCCTCGGCGTCGACGGCCGCCGGGTCGGCGTCTTCAGCGCGATCGGCATGGTCGAGCAGGGCCCGCCCGGCTCGCCGAAGGTCGCGGTCGGCTCGTACGCCGGCGGCTCGGCCTGCTCGCGGCCCGCACCCGCCGGCACGCCGCCTCCCGAGGACCCGGCGTGCGTCGCGGCGACCGGCGGCTGCGGCCTCGCGGTCGCGACGATCTCCACCGGCGGCGCGTTCCAGCCGCTCGAGGCCCCCGACGTCCGGCTCGGCGGCGCCTGCGTCTCCGGCGACGCGGTCATCGTCGACATCGACGGCGACGGCACGCCCGAGGTCTTCCCGCTCGCCGGCTTCCTCGACGCCGGCCGCGCGCCGGCCGACGAGCTGAGCGCCGCGGCGGCGGTGCCGGCCCCGTGCACGCCGACGTACACGCACTACGGCATCGCGGTCGCGCTCGACGCCGCCGACACCGATCCGCGCCACCGGGTGACCATCGACCTCCTCGGCGTCCTCGACCTCGACGCCGACGGCCGCATGGAGCTGGTCCTCGGCCTGCGCTACAGCGAGCGCCGCACCATCGCCGTCTACAGCGCGCAGGAGTCGGCCGCGCGGCTCTCGCTCATCGGCGAGAGCGAGCCCTGGCCGAAGAGCTGACCGCCACGCGCTCGCCGGCGCGCCGCTGCCGGGCCGTCAGTGGCCGAAGATGAACGCGCCGAGGATCATGCCGACGACCAGCATCGTCACCGCGAGCAGCGCGGTGAACGTCGTCGAGTGACCGACGTGCACCGCCGGGTGCGACGCGCTCGCCACCGGCTGCGTGCGATCCGACGACTCGCTCACCAGCGTCGGCGGCGCATCGAACTGCGGCTGCTCGCGCTCGAGCCAGCGGCTGGCGTCGGCGGCCGCCGGCGACGGCGGCAGCGGCTCCGGCTCGATCGGCAGCTTCTCGACCCGCACCGTCACCGCCACCTCGCTCGCCGGCTCCGAGCGCCGCGGCGTCCGTCGCGCCGGCACCAGCGGCAGCCGCGCGGGCATCACCTCCGGCGGCGTCGCCGCGCGGCGACGGTCATCGGTGCGGTCCATCGAGCCGGGATCGGTGTCGGGCGGATCGGCCATGCGGGAGGGCGCGCCATTATCCGCCCGCGCCGCCGTCCCCGGAATCACCCCGGCGCCGTGATCGCGGCCGCGCCGTGATCGCGACAGCGCCGTCAGGTAAGCGCGTGTAGTCCCGCGAGATGCCTCACGTTGTCACCAGGAACGATCTCGACCTGGGCAACCTGTGGCCTACAATCCAAACGTGGCCCTCCCGCCACACCTACTCGCTTCACCTTCGCCTCGGGGATCTCCATGACCTGGTTCGCGCGCAGTGCCGTCGGGCGGCAACTCGTCCCCGCGTGTCCGTCCGCGGGCCTCGCGGGCGGCGCCGGCGTGAAGGGGTTCGCCGGCCTCGCCGCGTGCGCGATCGCGGCCGCGGTCGCCGGCTGCGGCCCCGACGGCGGCATCGTCCTCGAGATCCACCGGGCGCCGGGGTCCGACACCGAGATCTACCGCCTGGAGGTGAGGGTCGGCGTCGGCCACGACACCGGCGGCACCCGCGCGATCGATCCGTCCTGGTGGCTCGCCGCGAGCGTGGCCGACGGCCAGGGCTCGGTCGCGCTGCCCGACGGCCTCGGCACCAGCACGTTCCGCTACAAGCTCGACGCCTCCGACGCGCTGTCGAAGGACCAGGATCTGGTCGTCGCGGTGATCGGCTACGGCGCCGACCCGTCGTCGCCGCCGATCCTGTTCGGCCACACGACGAACGACGGTGTCCGGTTCGCGGACGGCGTGGTGCGCGAGGTCGACCTGCCGCTCGCGACCTTCTCGGCGTCGGAGGCCGGCGTCGGCAAGGCCGGCTGCGTCTGGTGGAACGACATCGGCAACGCGAGCGCGCGCACGCACCAGCACGCGATCGTCCCCGACGCCGACAGCGACTGCGACGGCTACGCCGAGGGCCACGACGAGATGGGCGCCTGCCAGCTCGACTGCAACGACCTCGATCCGTCGATCTCGCCCGAGGCGAGCGAGGTCTGCAACGACGGCATCGACCAGAACTGCTGCGCGTTCGACCTCGACGGCATGGCCGATCCCGACGGCGACGGCGTCAACGCGTGCAGCCCGACACCCGACTGCGTGGACATGCCGCGCGGCACGGTGGTCGCGATCGACATCTTCGGCCGGCCGGTGAAGTCCGAGGACATCCATCCGGGCGCCGCCGAGATCTGCGACGGCATCGACAACGACTGCCAGCACGGCTGCGACGACGATCCCGGCCTCGACCCCGACGGCGACGGCTACCTCAACTGCGTCAGCCCCGAGGCCATCAAGGGCGTCCACCGCAAGGAGGACGGCCACTGCGTGCCGGCGCCGCTCGACTGCGCCGACAGCGGCATGGTCCACGGCGTGCCCGCGTCGGAGATCCACCCCGACGCCGCCGACGACCAGTGCGATCAGGTCGACGAGGACTGCTCCGGCGTGTGCGACGAGGCGAAGGTCGCCGCCGGCGACGGCGACAACGACGGCTTCCCCGCGTGCGGCACCACCGGCGGCTGGATCGGCGAGCAGCCGACCTGCCGCATCGGCCGCCAGGCCGACTGCGACGACACCAGCGCGCTCGACGTCCCCGGCGGGCTCGAGCGCTGCGACGGCCTCGACTTCAACTGCGACGGCGTGCTGTTCGACGAGCCGCTGCCCTGCTTCCGCACCGACAACCAGCAGCACTGCGTGATCGGCTCGCGCACGTGCACCGACGGCACCGGCTCGCCGATGCCGATCGGCCCGTGCCTGGCCGATCCGAACGCGCCGCCGGTGATCCTGCCCGAGAGCTTCTGCACGCCGAACTGCTCGCCCGACGATCCGTCGACCTGCACCGGCACCGAGCCGTCGACGTGCGACGTCGACTTCCGCCAGGGCGGGCCGGCGCCGGTGCTCGGCCCGTGCACGCCGGCCGACATCCCGCTCGACAGCGATCCGCAGCCGACCTGCCGCTGGCTGCTGGTCGGCGGCTCGAGCCAGGGCGACTGGAAGGTCACGCTCCAGCGCGGCGCCCAGACGGCGAACAGCTTCGAGACCTGCGGCGGCGATCCGGTCACGCTCCACGTCCTCGGCGCCTCGCCCGACGCCGCCGACCGCTCCGTCCTGATCATCGACCAGACCCGCATGCAGGTCGTCCGCCTCCGCCGCCACGACGTCAACGTCTGCGGCGTGCCCTCCGTCTCCTGCCACGGCTGACCCGGGGCCGCTCCCCGGCGCGCTGGAAGCTCCCGTCGGTGCGGCGCGCTGCTCGGGCTCGCCGCTGCCCCCGTGACCGCCGCCTCGCCTCGGCTCCGTGGGCGCCGGGCGCCGGACGCCGGGCGCCGGGCGCCGCCGGTCAGGGCGTCTTCTTGACGACCTTCTTCTTCTTCACCGGCTTCTTCACCGGCTTGGTCGGCTTGGTCGTCGCCGGCGTGTCGGTGCCCCCGGTCCCCGGGGTCGCGGTCGCGGACGTGCCGGTCGTGCCGGCGGTGCCGGGCGTCGAGCCACCGAGCGCCTTCACCTCGTCCTCGACCGACTTCTGCGCCGTCGCGTCCTTGCCCTTGTTCAGCGCGAGGAAGTGATCGAACGCCTCGACCGCCTTCGCGTCGTCGTGGTCGAGCTTGTACATGTGGCCGAGGTCGTACCAGGCGTCCTGCATGTCGGGCTTGAGCTGCGTCGCCTTCTCGTACTCGGAGATCGCCTTCTCGACCTCCTCCTGCCGCCGGTACACCACGCCCAGGTTGAAGTGGTACTCGGCCTCGCCCGGCGCCAGCGCGATCGCCTGCTGGAACGCCGCCGCCGCCTCCGGCAGCTTGTTGGCCGCCCGCAGCGCGACGCCGTAGTTGTTCTGGTACGACGGGTCGGTCGGCGCCAGCTTGACCGCGGTCGCCAGCTCGCGCATCGCCCCGTCGACGTCGCCCTTCTTGCGCAGGATGACGCCGTAGTTGCTGTGGACGTCCGCCGCCTTGTCGTCGAGCTTGAGCGACGTCTCGAGCGCGGCCTTCGCCTCGTCGACGCGGTCGGCGCGGTAGAGCGCCATGCCGAGGTTGCCCCACACGACCGCGTCGGTCTTCACCGGCGCGTACTTCACCGCCTCCAGGTAGTCGGCGAGCGCCTTCGCGTTGTCGCCCTTCTTCTTGTAGAGGTAGCCGAGCGACGCCCACGCCATCCCGTTGCGCGGCTCCGCCTTGACGGAGGCCTCGAACGCGGCGATCGCCTCGTCGTCCTTGCCCTGCGCCTTGAGCGCGAGCCCCTGCTTGTAGAGGGCGCTCGAGTCGTCCGCCCACGCGGACGCGACGGACAGCGGAGCGGCCAGCGGCACCACGCTCGCGGCGAGCGGGACCGTGGTGGCGGTGAGGACGGCGAGGGCCAGCGAGCGCAAGGTTCGATGCACGGTCTCCTCCGGTGGCTGTGAAACTGCGTTTCCCACCCTCTCACGATCGGCCGCGCCCGACGAGGAACGTCGGGCCCGTCGCCCCGGAGCGAGTTTGTCCCGCAAACTCTTCGGCGGGTGGAGCTGACGGGGCCCCTACACTACCACCGTGCCGCCGCCCGGGCCGCCGGTCACGCCGCGCCGCGCCACGCCGCGCCACGCCGCGCCACGCCGCGCCACCCCGCGCCGGCGTCGTCGCCCCGCCGAGACCTCCGCCAGCACCACGACCGCGGCCCGTGCATCGGCCGCGTCGCGCTCGGCCGCCCCTCGGTCCCGAGCGCAGCGCGGGCCGGGTCTCAAGGCTCGAGATCGAGCTCGGGGTCGGCCCCGAGGTCGATCGATCGAACAGGCAGCGTGTTCACACGCTCCGCGTCGAGCTGCGCGCACGCCAGCCGGAACGTCTCGAGCGTCGTCACGCCGTGGTGCATCCGCGCCACCATCCGCTCGCGCGAGGCGCCGACCCGGTCCGCATAGCGCCGCTGATCGTCGAGCGCGGCGCGCGTCTGCCGGTACTGCTCGCGGGCGACCGCGTCGGTCGCCGCCTCGATGCGCGCGTCGAGCTCCGCCTGCCGCCGCGCGATGTCGGCCGTGTCCACCGCTGGCGTCCGCGCCAGCCGGTCGGCCGCGCGCAGGAGCTGGAGCACGCCGTCCTGCACGAGCGCGCGATGCTCCGGCGCGGTCACCGCGCTCGCGGCGGTCGCCTGCCAGATCGCCCGCCCGCGCTCGACCAGCTCGCGGCCCTCGCCGGTCAACGGCGGCAGCGCGCGGTACGCCTCGAGCACCGGGTCCTTGGCGATCGTCACGTGCCGCGCCGCCAGCGCCACCGCGCTCGCCAGGCCGAAGGTCGCCGCCGCCGCCGCGCCGCTCGCCACCGCCGGCCACGACGCGAGCTGCG
>DASZXE010000494.1:0-9214 GCA_035546475.1 Kofleriaceae bacterium | reverse complement strand
CCGCTGAGATACCGTCTTCCGGAGCAAGCTTTTTCTTCACGACGCGACCTCCGGGAGACGAGGCACGAACGGCTTGCGGTTGGTGGCCACGCTGTAGACGGCGTGCAGCAGCTTTCGCATAGAGGCGACGAGCGCAACCATCGGCAGCTTGCCGGCGCCGAGCAGCCGCTGGTAGAAGCCGCGCAGCCAGGCGTTGTGCTTCACGGCCGACAGCAGCGGCATCCACAGCGACGACCGTAGCCGTGCGTTGCCCAGGGTCGTCATCGCGCCCCGCGCGGGCGTGTGCTTGCCCGAGTGTTTGAGGCCTGGGATGCACCCGACGTAGGCGGCGAGCTTGCCCGCGTGGGCAAAGCGCTCGAAGTCCCCCACCTCCGCGACGAGCCGCGCCGCGGTTTGAGGGCCGATGCCGTCGATGGTCGTCAGCAGCTTCCCGACCTCGTGCTGGCCGAGCAACGTCTCGATGCGCTTCTCGAGCTCGCGCAGCCGGCGGCGAGCGATGCCGATGTCCTGACACGCGTACTGGACCTGCACTCGGTACGCATCGCCGTGGTGGTGCCCGACGGAGACCTTGGCGGCCTCGACGAGCTTGCCCGCGAGCTCGGGCCCGACCTTGTGGCGGCCGTCGTAGACCAGCTTGGCGAGCGGTCTTGCGACGACGGGGAACGCCGCCGCCGTCGGGTACTCCGACAGGATGGTCGTCGCGAGGTCGCTGTCGAGGGACTTCACGTGGCGCGTGAACTCGGGGAAGCCGAGGTCGACGAGGCGGTGCAGGCGCCGCGTCGCATCCCCGAGGTCCTGCACGACGCGGTCTCGCAGACGCACCAGCTCGCGCAGCTCCTCGGTCGCGCGGTCGGGGAGCTTGGTCGCGGCCGGTCGCTTCTGCTGGGCGAAGCGGGCGATGCCGAGCGCGTCGATCGCATCCGTCTTGGTGCGCGCCATCTCCTCCTTGGCGAAGTGGTGGGTGCGGATCGGGTTGAGCAGCGCGACCTGGAAGTCCGCCGCCGCCAGCGCCGCGAACAGGTTCTGCCAGTAGTGCCCGGTCGCCTCCATCGCGACCAGGCACCCCTCCGCCGACCCCAGCAGCGCGACGAGCCGCTGGTAGCCGGCTGCGTCCTCGGCGAAGGCGGTCGCCTTGACGACGACCTGGCCGTCGCCGTCCACCACCGCCACGACGTGTTTCTCCGACGCGATGTCGATTCCCGCGAAGCGCATCCTGGTTCCTCCTGGAACCGGTCGGGAGCCTCGCCTGCGATCTACGCGCTCACCCTTGTCCTTGCGAGGACGCTGCCTCTGGATACCGTTCGAGCCGCGAGATAGACCGGGCGAGGACGCCAATCTCAGCCACGAGGACGAAGCCTCAAGGCCCGAAGCGGGGCGATCCTCTCCCGAAACCAGATTCCGCCTTCCACGCTGGCGGGGCGCTCGCCGCGGGTCAACTTTCTTGGCCTGGCGCTGCGCCTTGGTGCCCACGTGGGACACATACAAGGCCCCGAGCGCAGCTCGGGCCGGGGTTGCTCTGACTGAGATCGGTCCCGAGGTCCTCCTCGGGCCCGATCGATCGACGAGAGGGTTGGCATTCCGGCCAACCCGCTGAGCGCGGCGCGAGGGGCTCGGGACTACGGGTGGAGCCCCGGGTGCGCGAGCCCCGGGATCACGCGCGCCGGCTCGCCGCCACCCGCCTGCCAGACGTCGACGATGTGGTCGGCCTGCGTGCGCCCGCTCTCCGCGATCTCCGCCACCGGATCGACCAGCGGCTTCACCGCCGGCAACAACCGGTCGAGCCCGCCGCGCACGATCGCGACCAGCTCGCGCGCGAGCTCGCCGAGGGTCGTCGTCCCCCGGGCGCCGACCCGCGTCGCCAGCCCGCCGCGCGGCACCTCGTCGGCGAGCTGCTCGCGCTCGGCGAACGTCAGCCCGGCGGTCAAGGCGGTCGCCGCCGCCCGCGCCTCCTCGTCGTAGAGGAGCCCGCGGCAGAACGGGCCGAGCGCCGCGATCATCGCCATCGATCCGCAGTCGCAGCCGCGCACCTCGAGGTACTTCTTCATCCGCCCCTCGGGGAAGAGCGTCGACAGGTGCAGGCCCCAGTCGCCGCGCGTCGCGCGCGCGCCCTGCCAGCCCTCGTTCATGAACCGCCGGAAGGTGAGGCCCGCCACCGGCTGGTAGTGCCCGCGGTGGACGAAGTACATCGGCACGTCGAGCGCCCACTCGACGTACGCGCGGTAGACGTCGTCGCGATCGAACGCGAACGGCAGGAGCCCGCTGCGCGCGCGATCGGTGTCGCGCCAGATGTGCGCGCGGTACGTCTGGTAGCCGGCGACCCGGTCCTCGACGATCGGCGACGCCGCCCACAAGGCCGTCATGATCGACGTGACGCTCATCAGGCAGCGCAGCTTGGCGGCGGCGTCGGCCTCGTCGGACCAGTCGAGGTTGACTTGCACCGTCGCCGTGCGCAGCATCATGTCGAGGCCGCGCGTGCCGACGGTCGGCATGTACGCGCGCATGATGTCGTAGCGCTCCTTCGGCATCCACGGGACGTCGCCGCGCCCGCCGAACGGCCGCAGCCCGAGCGCCAGCCACGCCAGGCCCATCGGCCGGCTGATCTCGCCGAGCGCCTGCACGTGCGCGGCGAGGTCGGGGACCAGCTCGCGGCCGTCGGTCATCGGCCGCGATGCCAGCTCGAGCTGGCCGCCCGGCTCGATCGTGATCTGGTCGTCGCCGCGGGTGAGCGCGATCGTGTGGCCGCGCTCGACGACCGGCGTCCACCCGCGCGCCGCGAACGCCGCGAGGATCGCCCCGATCCCGTCGTCGCCGTCGTAGGCCGGCGCGGTGCCGATCCCGGGGCCCGCCGCGCGCACGCCGATCAGCTCGTGCTCGGTGCCGATCTTCCACTGCTCGCGCGGCTTCTCCGCGCTCTGGAAGTGCGCGATCAGCTCGTCGGCGGAGGTGATGGGAGCGCTGTCGGAGTCGTCGACAAGGTACACGCGGCCTCCCCCGGTAGGGCTCCGCACTGTAGCCCGGGCGTGCGCTCCGTCAACCGCAGCGGCAGGAAACGGTGCGTCCCGCGGGCCGCCCGATCGGGCAGGTCCCCGTCGGTGCGGACGGGCCGCCGGTCACTTCGCTCGGCGCATGGTTCGGGCTACCCTGCGTCGTCGATGGACCTCGCCACGCTCCTCGCCGAGCCGGTCTTCGCGCACCAGCACGCCCGCCTGCGCGAGCTCCTGCGCGTGCACGCCTTCGCCGAGCGCGAGGTCACGCTGTCGTCGGGGCAGAAGTCGAACTTCTACATCGACTGCAAGCAGGTCAGCCTCGACGCCGAGGGCGGCTTCCTGGTCGGTCAGCTCTTCCGCCGCGTGATCGACGAGCTCGCGCCGCGAGCCGGCGCGGTCGGCGGGCTCACGCTCGGCGCCGATCCGCTGGCGACCGCGACCAGCGTCGCCAGCTTCCTCGCCGGCCGTCCGCTGCACGCGTTCATCGTGCGCAAGGAGCCGAAGGGCCACGGCACCGGCCAGTGGCTCGAGGCGGCGGCGCGGCTGCCGGCGGGCCGGCCGGTCGTCGTGCTCGAGGACGTCGTCACCACCGGCGCGTCGACGCTGAAGGCGATCGAGCGGGCCAGGGCGAGCGGCCTCGAGGTGGCGGCGGTGGTCGCGCTCGTCGATCGGCTCGAGGGCGGCGCCGAGGCGGTGCGCGCGCACGCGCCGCTCGCCGCGCTCTACACGCGGAGAGACTTCTTGCCATGAGCAGGCCGGGCGCGCCGGACGCCGGTCCACGCCCGCGCCGGGCGGCCGCCGCGCTGGTGGCCGCGCTGCTTGCCGGCGCCGGTGCCGCCGGCGTGACCTCGTCCGGCTGCGGCTCCGCGCTGCGGCCGACCGTCGACCTGACGAGCACCTGGCCCGACGCGCCGCGCGCGCAGGACTTCAAGAAGATCGACAAGGCGTGGACGCGCCACGCGGTGCTGCGGACCGCGTTCCAGCAGGTGCTCGACGTCCACGCGACGTTCCGCTCGCCGGCCTGGCGCGCGGCGTGGGCCGAGCGCGAGATCGCGGTGCGCGGGCTGCCCGCCGACGAGGCCGACCAGCTTCGCGCCGAGGCGCGCGCGGCCGCCGACGGCGACTACGAGATCACGCTGGTCGCGGTCACCTACGACCGCGAGGAGAACGACTTCGACCACGGCGATCGCTCGGTCTGGCGGGTGTCGCTCGTCGACGACGCCGGCGTCGAGACCCCGGCCGCCGAGATCACCCGCGACCGCCGGCCGCCCGACGTCCTCCGCACCGAGGTCGCGACCTACGGCGACTTCGCCCAGGTCTACCTGGCCCGCTTCCCGCGGAGCGCCAACGTGCTGCACCCGGGCGCGAAGCGCGTCTCGCTCAAGATCGCCGGGACGCGCGGCCGCGTGCTCCTGACCTGGCAGGGCAAGCAAGGCGACTGATCGGGTGGGCGCCGGCGATGGCGGGCCGCCGGGCCGCGTGCCATCATCGCGCCCGCGCATGCAGCGGATCGTCGTCGATGCGATGGGCGGCGACCGCGCCCCCGAGGAGATCGTGAAGGGCGCGGCCGAGGCGTCGCTGTCGCTCACCAGCGCCGAGATCATCCTGGTCGGCGACGCCGCCGTGCTCGGCGGCATCCTGCCCAGCCTGCGCCACGACGGCGGCCGCGTCCGCGTCCACCACGCCAGCCAGGTCGTCGACATGGACGAGAAGCCGGCCGAGGCGCTGGCCGCCAAGCCGGACGCGTCGATCGCGGTCGCGATCGGCCTGGTCGCCGCCGGCGAGGGCGACGCCGTGGTGTCGGCCGGCAACACCGGCGCCAGCGTGCTCGCCTGCGCGCGTCACTGGCCGCTCCTGCCGGGGGTCAAGCGGGCCGCGCTGGCGTCGGTCTATCCGACCGAGCTGCGGCGCGGCGACAAGAACGATCCGTTCTCGCTCATCCTCGACGTCGGCGCGACGATCGACGCCTCCGCCGACGATCTGGTGACGTTCGCGATCATGGGCTCGGCGTACGCGCGGCTGGTGTCGCGCAACCGGCGGCCGCGCGTCGCGCTCCTGTCGAACGGCACCGAGGCCGGCAAGGGCCCGGCGGCGGTGGTCGCCGCGCACCAGCTCCTGCTCGAGGCGACCGAGCTGAACTTCATCGGCAACATCGAGGGGCTCGACATCCCGCGCGGCGTCGCCGACGTCGTCGTCTGCAACGGCTTCGTCGGCAACGTCATCCTCAAGATGCTCGAGGGCGTGTCGGAGACGGTCGTGCGCCTCGCCCGCTACGCGCACAAGGAGAAGCTGACCTGGCGCATCGGGCTGATGGCGCTGTCGAGCGCGCTGACCCAGCTCAAGGCGGTCACCGACTGGCAGCAGTACGGCGGCGCGCCGCTGCTCGGCTTCCGCCACCCGTTCATCAAGGCGCACGGCCGCTCGAACGCGAACGCGGTGACCAACGCGATCAAGGTCGCGGCCAAGGCGCTGTCGGGCGACCTGTGCGGGCACATCGCGCGCGGGCTCGGCCAGCTCCCGCCGCGCGCGACCGACCGGATCCCGACGATCGCCGACCAGCCGGCCGGCGGACGCGCGCCGTGAGCCCCGGCGCCGGCGCTCCGCGGCAGGCGCCGCGGCACGTCTTCCGCTGGGACCTCGACAAGACCTACCTGCGCACCGAGTTCGACGGCCTGCGCGACCTGATCAAGACGGCGATCGAGACGGCGGCCGACAAGCAGGCGTACCCGGGGGCGAGCGCGCTCCTGCGGGCGCTGCGCGCCGGCGAGGGCCACCGGATCTGCATCGTCAGCGGCAGCCCGAGCCAGATGCGGACGGTGCTGGCCGCCAAGCTGAAGCTCGACGGCATCGACTTCGACGAGTTCGTCCTCAAGAACAACCTGCGCAACCTGGTGCGCGGCCGCTTCCGCGCGCTGCGGGCGCAGATCCCGTACAAGCTGCCGGCGATGCTCGAGAGCCGCGGCGGGTCGCCGCCGGCGCCCGCCGAGTCGCTGTTCGGCGACGACGCCGAGGCCGACGCGCTGGTCTACTGCCTCTACGACGACCTGCTCGCCGGGCGGGTGGCGACGACCGACCTCGCGCGCATCCTCGAGGCGGCGCGCGCCTATCCCGACGAGGTCGAGCGGACGCTGGCGGCGGCGAGCCGGGCGCCGCGCGGTCCGGTGGTGAAGCGGATCGTCATCCACCTCGACCGGCGCTCGCCGCCGATGGGCTTCCGCCGGTTCGGCGCGCGGCTGGTGCCGGTCTTCAACTACTTCCAGGCGGCGCTCGTGCTCTACGCCGACGGCGTGCTGTCCGCGCGCCAGCTCGTCTTCATCGCCTTCGAGATGCTCGACTCCAGGCAGTACGAGCTGGCGACGCTGGCGAACTCGCTGCAGGACCTGGTGCGGCGCGGGCGGCTGACGGTGGCGACCGCCCAGAAGCTCGCCGAGGAGCTGGCGCGCGACGCCGCCGCGGGCGCGCTGCCGACCCGCGAGGATCTGCCGCCCTACGACGCGGTCGCGCGCGCGTTCGCCGACCGCGTCCGCCAGGTGCGCGGCGCGCACTTCGAGACGTGGCCCGACGACCCCGAGCCGCTCGACTACGTCGCGCTGGTCGACGCCGAGCACGACCAGCGCCGCTCGCGCCGCAAGCGCGGCCACGAGTAGCCTCAGTTCGTCTGCGCGACCGGGACGACCGTGATCGTCCTCGGCGCGCCGGCCCGGTCGACGCCGAGGACGAGCGGCGTCCCCGGCCGGGTGTTCCACGCCAGCATCATCGCCGCGCCCGGCAACAGTCCGGCGACCGGACGGCCGTCGATCGTCACCAGCCGGTCGCCGACCGCGAGCCCGGCGGCGCGCGCGGGCCCGTCGGCGTCGACCGCCGCGATCACCAGCGGCAGGGTCAGCGGCTTGATGCGGAAGCCGGGGTCCGACGGCGGCGGCTCCGCCTTGACCGTCTTCAGCTCGACGCGCGCGGTGCCGCCGGCGACCACCTCCGCGTCGCCGCCCGCCACGCTGTAGCTGCCGTCCGACGGGAAGCACATCACCCGCGCCTCGCCGAGCGGCGCCTTGATCTGGAACGCGCCGTGGGAGTCGGTCGTGTTGTCGGGACGGGCCGGCTCCTGCGGCCAGTCGCCGGCCTGGCCGCCCATCGACTGCGCGGCGGTGCAGGTGAAGCCGGCCACCGGCGCCTTCGTCGTGAACTCCGTGACCGTGCCGGCCACCAGCCCCTTGCCCTGGCTCTCGAGCGCGACCCGCGTGACCGCGCCCGAGGTGACCTCGACCGACTGCCCCGCGCTCTCGTCGCCGGCCAGCGCCTCGACGACGTACTTGCCGGGGGCGAGGCCGGTGATCGAGAAGGCGTTGCCGTCGACGACCGCGTCGTTGTCGAGCTGCAGCGTGTTGGTCAACTGGCGCGCGTGGACCCGCGGCGTCGTCGAGAAGCCGGCGATCGTCCCCTCGATCGTGCCCGGCCGCACGAGCTTGATGACGACGTCGGCGCGGCCGGCGGCGACGTCGACCAGCTCCGCCTCGCTGCCGTCGCCGGCGTGCGCGTGCAGCGTGTACGTGCCGCGGGCGAGGTTCTCGATCGTGAAGCCGCCGTCGGCGTCGGCGCGCACCGACGGCAGCACCGCGAACGGGAACGCGAACAGCGAGCGGCCGACCGCCTCGACGTGGACGTCGGCGACCGGCGCGCCGGCGTCGTCGACGACGTGGCCGCTGATCGCCAGGACGTCGTGGGCGATCGCGACCCGCACGCCCTCGACGACGGCGTCGCCGTCGGCGACCGGGACCTCGACCGGCGGGCCGATCGGCGCGAACGCGGTGCGCGCGCCCGGCGACGGGAAGACCGCGACCCGGTAGGTCGCGTGGCCGAGCATCGACGTGCAGGCGAACGCCCCCTTCGCGTCGGTCATCGACTCGCCGAGGTCGCCCTTCGGCTCGATCATCCGCACGTAGACGTCGGGCACCGGCTCGCCCGACGCGTCGACGACGACGCCGTGCACCTCGGCGCCGCCGTCGAGGACGATGTCGTGCTCGGTCGCCTCGCCGTCGGCGATGGAGACCTTGGTCCACGGCGAGAAGGCGTTCTGCGCGCCGTACGCCTGCGCGGTCACCTGCAGCTCGCCGGCGGGCAGGCCGCGGATCTGGTAGCGACCGCTGCCGTCGGAGGTCGCGTTCGGCCCGAGCGACGTCTGCACGGTCGCGCCGCTCACCGGCCGGTCGTGGCGCAGCACGCGGCCCACCAGCGACGGCTGCTGGGTGACCTCGACGACCACGCCGTCGACCTCGCGGCCCCGCACGTCGAGCTCCTTCGGCGCGACGACGTCGTAGCCCTGGACCGCGAGCCGCTGCGGGCCGGGCGGCACCGCCTCGAGCGTGAACGTGCCGTCCGCCTGCGAGTAGGCGATCCGGCGCGGCAGGTCGGGGGCGGCGATCGCGAGCGCGGCGCCGGCGACCGGCTTGTTCGCCATGACGATCGTGCCGGTGACGCGCGCGCGCCTGGCGACGACGATGGTGAGCTCGGCGCCGGCGGCGCTGGCGCCCGAGGCGGCCACCGCCGGCCGCGGCGCGGTGGTGCCGTAGCCGTCCGCGGTGGCCGCCAGGAGGAAGCGGCCGGGCGGCAGGCTGTCGATGCGGAAGCGGCCCTCGGCGTCGGCGATCGCGTGGCCGTCGGCGAGGAAGTGCGGCGCCTCGATCGCCTGCGGCACCGCCAGCACGCGCGCGAAGCCGACCCCGGCGCCTGCCTCGTCGACGACCCGGCCGGCGAGGATCGCCTCGGGCACCAGCTCGAAGTCCTGGTGCAGCTCGCCGACCAGGTGGAGCGGGCGATCGACCGTGCCGTAGCCGTCGGCGTCGATGCGGATGCGCGAGTCGCCGACCGGCACGCACAGGCTGTAGTTGCCGCCGGTGTCGGCGTCGGCACCGCCGAGGCCGACCACGCGCAGGCGCGCGCGGGCGACGCCGCCGCCGGACGCGTCGACGACCTGGCCGAACAGCCGCGAGCGACAGACGCCGAGCTCGAGCTCGAGGTGCTCGATCGTGCTCGCCGGATCGGCCGCCGACGCGACCCGCGCCGCCGGCGTCTTGCCGGCCGCCTCCGCCGACACCACGAACGTCGCCGGCGCCTGCGGGCCGAAGTCGAACGTGCCGTCGGCGGCGGTCAGCACCTGCGCCAGCTCGTCGCCGCTGCGATCGCTGAGATCGCCCGGCGGATCGACGAGCGCGTTGCCGAGCCGCACGGTC
>DASZXE010000493.1:0-1870 GCA_035546475.1 Kofleriaceae bacterium | reverse complement strand
CGGCCTGGTCGCGCTCTTCACCGGCGTCGACGCCGTCGGCGCGATCGCGGCGCCGGCCGTCCACGCCCGCTGGGCCTGACCACCGCGGCGGTCAGCGGTACCAGACGCACTGGCCGCCGACGCAGCCGCAGCTCGCGCCCTGCCCCTGCGGCCACTCCTGCACCTCGCACGTCGTGTTGACGTCCGGCTGCGCGCTGCATACCTCGTGCGAGCAGCCGCCCTCCATGCAGTCGGCGTCCGACGTGCAGTCGTTGGGGAAGCTGATCCCCTCGACGCGGTCGTAGAGCGGGGCGTCGGCGGCGACGACCGGCGTCCGCTGATCCCGGGGCGCGTCGCCGTGCTTCGGGCCGCACGCGCACAGCGCGAGGGAGATCAGCGAGAGGCGGAGGAAGGTGCGCATCGACGACAGTCTACGCGGCGCCCCGCGCTGTGGCACGATGGCAGGGATGAAGCAGCGCCACCTCGTCGTGATCGCCGTCCTCGCGTCCGCCGCGCTCGCCCCGCTCGCCGCGTGCGGCGGCAGCAAGCACCCGGCACCCGCCGCCCCCACCCACGCCGCCGGCCCGGTCGGCACCCTGCGCGACCTGCAGAACGGCGACCGCGCCTGCTACGTCGTCGTCGACACCGACGCCGGCCAGCAGTCGATCGAGGGCGACTTCGCGCTGTGCGCGGGCGGCGACCACGACGCGACCGCGCTCATCGGCAAGCGCGTGACCTGGACGACGACGAAGCAGAGCGTGCTCGCCGCCGAGTGCGAGGGTGACGAGAGCTGCGGCAAGTCCGACGAGGTCGACATGATCGACTCGATCACCGCGGCGCCCTGACCGCGCGCGCGCAGCGGCGATGAGCGCGCAGCAGCCGACCCCGCCCCGCCCCGCCGGCGGAGCCGCGGCCGAGCCGACCGTCGACGCGCGCGAGGCCGCCACCGTCAGCGCCGATCCCGCGGCCCTCGCGCGGCCGGGCCGCCTCGACGACGGCGGCGGCCAGGTCTACGCCGCCGGCGAGCTGGTCGCCGATCGCTACCGGATCGTCCGCCTGCTCGGGCGCGGCGGCATGGGCGAGGTCTACGAGGCGCACGACCGCGCGCTCGATCAGCCGGTCGCGCTGAAGACGCTGCCGCTCGATCGCGCGGCGCGCGCCGACGCCGATCGGCTCGATCGCGAGCTGGTGCTCGCGCGGCGCGTGGCGCACCCGGGCGCCTGCCGGCTGTTCGACCTCGGCGTCGACGAGCGCGGCCGCCGCTTCGTCACGATGGAGCGGCTCCACGGCGAGACGCTCGCCGACCACCTCGCGCGCCGCGGGCCGCTGCCTCCCGCCGAGGTCGCGGCGCTGCTCGCCGACGTCGCGCGCGCGCTCGCGGCCGCCCACGCGGCCGGCGTGATCCATCGCGACCTCAAGCCGCACAACATCTTCCTCGCCGAGCCGGAGGCCGCGGGCGCGGGTGCGGTCGCCGGCGGGGCACGGCGGACGGTCATCATGGATTTCGGCCTCGCCCGCCGCGACGGCGACGATCGCGCGAGCATGACCGACTTCGCCGGCACGCCCGCGTACATGGCGCCGGAGCAGCTCACGTCGCGCACGGTGACGACCGCGATCGACGTCTACGCGCTCGGCGTGGTGGCGTTCGAGCTGTTGACCGGACGGCTGCCGTTCGCCGGCGACACGCCGATCGCGACGGCGGTGTCGCGGTTGCACCAGGCCCCGCCGCCGCTGCGCGAGGCCGGCGGCCCCGACGACGGCGGCTGGGACCGGCTGATCCAGGCGTGCCTCGCGACCGACCCGACCGCGCGGCCGACCGCCGCGGAGCTGCCCGGGCTGATCGCGGCGCCACCGCCGCCACCACCGGCCGCGCGACGGCGGCGGCGCTGGC
>DASZXE010000492.1:0-1784 GCA_035546475.1 Kofleriaceae bacterium | reverse complement strand
TCGTCATCGGCTACTCGTTCCTGCCGCGCGCGTACCTCGACGCGCTGGCGTACCTGGCGGAGGCGCGCGACGTCCACGTCTTCGCGGTGTCGCCGTGCGCGGCGTACTGGGCCGATGTCGCGCGGCCCGGGCGCCGGGCGGGGGCCGCTCTGGCCGCGGCGGCGGCGACCGTCGAGGCGAGCGCGAGCGATCCGGCGGCGCTCGTCCGCTGGGGCACGCCGGGGCGCGACTACCTGGCGGCGCTGATCGATCTCACCCAGGGCGACCTCGAGGACCGCTTCGACGAGCGCCGCGAGCCGCGCACCGCGCTCGACCTGTGGCGGCGCGATCTGCTGGCGCGCAGCGACGTGCCGCGCGGCACCGCCGCCACCGCCGGCGTCGAGGTGCTGGCGGCGCCGTCGCCGGTGCGCGAGCTGGAGATCGTCGCCGAGCGGATCGGCGCCCTGCTCGCCGACGACCCGACGCTGCGCGCCAACGACGTCGCGGTGCTGCTGCCGCCGGGCTCGACCGAGGTCTACCTGGCGCAGGTGGCGGCGGTCTTCTCCGGCGTCGGCTCGGGGCTGGCGTCGACGGCGGCGTCGACCACAACCGGCGGCCCCGGCGGCCCCGGCGGCGCCGAGCTGCCGTTCCACCTCGTCGACGTCACCGCGATCGGCCACGGCCACGTCGCCGAGGCCGCGCAGCTCCTGCTCGACCTGCCGCTCGGCAACTTCCGCCGCCCCGAGCTGCTCGGCCTGATGACGCACCCGGCGGTGATCGTCCGCCACCCGCACGTCGACCCGGGCGACTGGGTGCGGTGGGCGGATCAGGTCGCCGTCATCCACGGCGCCGACGGCGCCGACCACGCCGGCACCTACCTCGAGGGCGAGGACGCCTTCCACTGGGAGCAGGGCCTGCGCCGGCTGACGCTCGGCGGCTTCATGGCGGGCGCGATCACGACCGGCCACGGGACCGGCGACCGCGGCGCGCCGGCGGTGTGGCCGTACGAGCAGCGGACGTACCTGCCCGAGGAGGTCGCGCCCGACGAGCTGCCGTCGGCGGCGACGTTCGCGCTGCTCGCCCGCTCGCTCATCGGCGACGCCCGCTGGCTGCGCGGCCTGCACCGCACGCTGACCGGCTGGGCCGAGGTGTTCGACGCGCTGGTGGCCGCGTACCTCGGCGGCACCGGGCCGAACGGGGCCGACGAGCTGCGCCGCGTGCGCGCCGCGCTGGCCGGGCTCGCCGACCTCGACCTCGACGGCCGGCTGCTCGAGCTGCGCGAGGCGGTCGCCCTCGCCCGCCGGCGGCTCGACCGCGTCGTCGGCGATCGCGGCGAGCCGCTCGCCCACGGCGTCCACGTCGCGCGGCTGGTGCCGCACCGGCCGGTGCCGTTCCGCGCGATCTTCTGCCTCGGCCTCGGCGAGGACGGCTTTCCGTCGAGCGCGCGGCCGAGCACGCTCGACCTGCGGCGCGCGCGCCGGCGCGGCGACGTGAGCCACCGCGAGCGCGACCGCTACGCCTTCCTCGAGGCGACGCTGGCGGCGCGCGATCACCTGGTCCTGTCGTACGTCGCGCGCGAGCCGGTCAGCGGCGAGCCGCGCGGACCGTCGACGGTGATCCACCAGCTCGCCGAGATGCTGGCGCCGTACCTCGGCTGGACCGCCGACACCGCGCTCGCGCGGCTGACCGTCCGCCACCCGCTCCACCGCTTCGATCCGGTCTACTACGCGGGCGCGCTGCCGGCGCCGCGCAACCCGCAGGCCGCCCGCGAGCACCACGCGGTGCAGGTCCGCCAGGCGATCGAG
>DASZXE010000491.1:0-9184 GCA_035546475.1 Kofleriaceae bacterium | reverse complement strand
AGTACCCGTTCACGGGATGGAGTCCGGATCTCCCCGCCGCCGCGCGGGGGATCGACTTCGCGGATCGGGTGTGATCTAAAGTATGGGTGAGCACCGACGACGAGCGCATCGCCCGCCTGGAACGCCAGGTCGAGGTGCTGCTCGCGAAGGTGGAGCAACAGGCCGCGCGGATCGCGGCGCTGGAGACGGAGAACGCGGAGCTTCGGCGCAGAGTCGGCGAGAACTCCTCGAACTCGAACAAGCCGCCGTCCAGCGACTCGCCGGCGGACCGCGCCGCCCGGCCGAAGGACGATCCCAGCGGACGACGCCGAGGTGGGCAGCGCGGCCACAAGGGCCACACCCGAACGTTCTTGCCCGCCGCCCAGGTGCGCTCGACGACCCACTGCTTCCCGGACGCGTGTCGTCGCTGCGGCGACGCCTTGCCCCGGCGACGCGACCCGGATCCGGTCCGGCACCAAGTCGTCGACATCCCGACGATCGAGCCGGTGGCGGACGACTACTGGTTGCACCGCGTCACCTGCACGTGCGGCGAGACCACGTGCGGCACGATTCCCGTGGGTGTGCCGCAGGGGATGCTGGGCACCCAGGTGCTGGCACTGATCGCAGTGATGACCGCCGACGGCCACATGAGCAGGCGCAAGGTGCAGGGACTGTTGTCGGCGGTGTTCGGCCTCGACGTGTCCCTCGGTACGATCAGCGAGTCCGAGCAGGTCGTGAGCGACGCGGTCGCGCCGGCGGTCGACGAGGCGCGCCTGCACGCCCTCACCGAGAAGGTGAAGCACCTCGACGCCACCTCGTGGCGCGAGAGCGGCAGCTACCGCGCGCTGTGGACCCTCGCGACGGCTACGGTGACCGTGTTCACCATCCTCGGCGACGGCAGCCGCGAAGCGCTGCGCACTTGGATCGATCGTGTCCGTGGCGTGCTCGTCACCGATCGAGGAACGCAGTTCGACTTCTGGGCGCTCGAGCGGCGCCAGATCTGTTGGGCGCACCTGATCCGCAAGTTCGCGAACTTCGGCGAGCTGAAGGGCCGCCCCGGTGCGATCGGGCGAGACCTCCTGTTGTGGTCGCGCGTCCTCCTGCACTCGTGGCATCGCGTCCGCGACGGCACCGGCACGCGCGCCGAGCTCCGCTCGGTCGCGACCAACGTCCGGGCGCTGATGGAACGGCTGCTCGAGGAAGGCGCAGCTCTGCCCGTCAAGGGCTTCAAGGGCGCCTGCCGCAACATCCTCGACCACCGCGATGCGCTCTGGCGCTTCGTCACCGACACCGGCGTGGAGCCGACGAACAACCACGCCGAGCGCGAGCTTCGTGGGCTCGTCTGCTGGCGTCGGTGCAGCGGCGGCTCGCAGAGCCAGCGCGGCAACGAGTTCGCGACGAACCTCAAGTCCGTCATTCACACGTGCCGCAAGCAGCACCGCGACGTCCTCGGCTATCTCAACTCTGCCATTCATGCGGCGCTACACGATCGCAAGGCGCCTTCGCTGATCGCAGCGGCGTAGTCCACCCCGTGAACGGGTACGGCTGCTCCGCCAGGATTGGGTCAATCGGCAAGAGCCGGTCGGGTCGGGCTCAAAGGCCCCTCGCGACGTCGCGGCCGGGGCCGAGACTCGTCATCGACGGCCGCTGTCGGTCTGTTACATTGGACATCATGCCCGCGACGCTCAACGTCATTTTCGGGCCCTGCGGCGCGGGAAAGACCACCTACGCCCACGCCCTGGCCCGCCGCGAGGGGGCGGTCGCCTTCGTCCTCGACGAGTGGGGCGCGCGCCTCTTCGGCCCCGACGTCCAGGGTGCCATCGACTTCGCCTGGATGCTGGAGCGGCTCGCCCGATGTTCGGCGCTGATCTGGTCCACCGCCACCGCCGTGCTGACGGCCGGCACGTCGGTGGTCCTCGACATCGGTGCCATGCGCCGGGCCGACCGCGAGCGCATCCGCCGGCTTGCCGACGCTTCGGGCCTGTCGCTACAGTGGCACTTCGTCGACGCGCCGCAGACGGTTCGCCGCGCGCGCGTCGCGGGGCGCAACACCACCAGGGGCGAGACCTTCGTCCGGGAGGTGACACCCGAGATGTTCGAGCTGCTCGAGAGCCTCTACGAGCCCCCGGCGCCGGCCGAGCTGGAGGGCGCCGTGCTGAGCGCGAGCAACCAGGAACCTGGCCCAGCCCCCCGATGACGTTCCCACCCGCCGACCACCGGTCGGGACTCTTGCCCAGGCGCACCTCGAGCGCGCTGTCGCGGTGTCAATGGACGAAGATGCTGATGTCGTGGAACGCGCCATCCTCGACGATGATCGGTCCGAGCACCGTGACGTTGCCGAGCTCGACGGGGAACGGGAGCTGCGCGCACGGCGCCGGGAGGTCGCGGACGAACGGCGTCACGGTGCCGCGGGCAGCGACGACGTAGCCGCCCGGCGCGTTGGGTTGCAGCGCCGTGTAGGTCGCGTTGGGGAGCTGGTTCGATTGCGCGTAGATCACCGTGCCGCTCTCCGGCTCGAGGCCGAGGTGGCCGCCGACGAAGTTGCACAGCGGCATGCCGACGAGGTCCATGCGGAAGTGGCCGCGGGGAGCCGGAGCGTCGGCGCCGAAGCTGCCAATGAAGGCGTACTGGTCGGGCCGCGCCATCCTGAACGTCTGCCCGGTGACCGACGCATGCACGATGACCGTCTGCTCGATCGTCGGCACCTGGGTCGCCGCGGTGATGCGCATGGTGAGCGGGGTCTCGGTCGGGACCATGATCGAGAACGCGCCGCCCGCGCCGGTGGTGGTGGTGAGCCCAGGGCGCTCGAGGAAGGTGATGGTCGCGTCGACGATGCCGGAGTCGTCGAGGTTGCGGACGAAGCCCGCGATCGACGGCGGCGGCAGCGGCTGGCAGAAGGACGGCAACCCGCTGCACTCGTAGCCGGGTTCGACCGTGCAGGTCGCGGAGCAGCCGTCGCCGTCCTCGGCGGGCGGGAAGTCGTCGCAGCCCTCGTCGCTGGCGGGGATACCGTCGCCGCAGGTCGACGTGCACACCGACGGCGTGCCCACGCAGGCGTAGCCGAGCTCGACGCGACAGGCGCTCGAACAGCCATCGATACTCACGGCGTTGTGGTCGTCGCACTCCTCGGCGCCGGCCTTGACGCCGTCACCGCAGGTCGTCCTGCACACCGCCGGAACGGCCATCGAGCACGTGTAGCCCGGCTCGGTCGTGCAGGTCGCGCTGCAGCCGTCGGCGTCCATCACGTTGCCGTCGTCGCAGGTCTCGGTGCCGGCGGTGACGCCATTGCCGCACGCCGACACGGTGCAGTTGTGGTCGCAGCCGTCGCCATCGATCCCGTTGCCGTCGTCGCAGGTCTCGGGCGCGGTGATCACGCCGTTACCGCAGCCGGTGATGCGGCAGCCGCCGCCGGCGCCGTCGTCGCAGCCGTCGCCGTTGGTGTGATTGCCGTCGTCGCAGTCTTCACTGGCCTGCGTCACGCCGTCGCCGCAGCGGCCCGGCTGGCACACCAGGTCGGTGCAGACGCCGCTGGCGCAGTCACCCGGATGGGCGCAGGTGTCTCCGTCGGCGCACGGCGAGCACCCGCCGCCGCAATCGACGTCGGTCTCGTCCCCGTTCAGGACCTGGTCGGTGCAGCTCGGCGGAAGGCAGCTACCCGCCGTATCGCAGGTGCCGGCCGCGCACGGCGTGCCGGGCGCGACCAGGTCGTGGACCGGCTGGCCGTCGCGGCAGAGGTCGCTGGTGCATTCGCGGCCGTCGTCGACGGGCTGACAGACCATGGCGTCGGGGGCGGCGGGGCCGTCGTCGCCTCCACAGGCGACGACCGTGACGGCCAGGGCCACGCTGACGGCCAGACGGGGAAACCACAGGGGCGAGCTCATCACCATGAGAGGCGTGCAATGGCGGCGAAAACCAACATCGACCTGACCCGCCGCACGAGCCCGTTCCCGCCTGCCGACCCCCGGTTGGGGACATCGTTCGCGGTGTCAGCTCCGTTGACGATCCACGACGGAGGCCGACGCCCGCGCGTCAGCCCGCCCGACACCGCCGACCAGACTTCGCAGGCTTGCGCTGGCCCACCCCGTGCAGTCGAGCTATCCAGATGACCACAACCCTGTTCGACGCGGGCACCGACCTCTCGATCCTCGCGCCGCCGCCCTCGCCGAGCGAGGGCCCCCGGTCGCTGGCCGTCGGGACCGCCCGGCTGACCTGAGGCGGCGGCCGCCGTCGCCGGCGACGCGCGCCGGTTGGTGCACGCGGCTCCAAGCGATGCAGAGTGTCCGGCGGCCGGACACTCCGCATCGCTGACGCGCCTGCCACGAGCGCCCGGCCGCGATCAAGTAGCCGATCTCCCTGCGGTCGAACGCACGCTCACCTCGACCGCGGAGCCGGTCGACCGCGACGATGCCGAGCTGGTGACCGACACGCTCGCATCGGAGTGCGAGTCCGGCGGACACGGACGCAGGGCCGGCATCGAGGCCGTTCGCCCGACCGCGACCTCGTTCGCCGCGGTCAGCTCGCGCTCTTGAAGTCGTCGCCGAAGAAGAAGAGGAGGATGGTGGTGCCCTGGGCGTACGCGGCGCGCGCGACCGTGGTCAGCGCATCGAACGCCGCGCAGAACGCGCCGAGGTCGGAACCGGCGAGGTGGTCTGCGTGGAGCCACAAGAGCGCGACGTGGTCAGACTCGTCGTCATCGGGCAGCAGCGCACGCCCGACGTCGTCGAGATAGCCGTCCCAGCCGCCGACCTTGCCATGCCCGAGCTGTCGCGCACTGGCTTCCCACAGGGCGGTGGCATCACGGAGGCCTCCGCCGTCGAGACGGCGGAACGAGTAACCACCCGCCGTCAACTGCGCGACCACCTCGTCGCAGTGATCGTGCGGTACGAAGTTGTAGAGCGCGAACATCACTTCTTGTGGAAGACATCGCTGGTGGTCGTGCTGAGCACCAGCCGCTCGTAGTCGGCGGGGCCATCGTTCGTCGCGTTCATGATGTCGTACTCGTCGTATCCACCGGCACCGGGCACACCAGGAAGGTGCTCCGCGTTGTTGCGGTGTGGCCACTTCCACTTGAAGTTCTTCTTCACACTGTTGGGGACCTTGCCTGGATTCTGCGTGTTCGCGTCGGTGCGGGCCTTTGCCCAGGGATGAGCTTCGAACGTGGTTCCTGCCTGTGCCAGCACCAGACACTCGTCGGCGCGCGCCGCTCGACCGCCGCACCCGACCGCCCCTCTCCATCTACTACCCTCGGTCGGGGAGCTTCCCCGCGCTTCGCTTTCGTGCCCGTCGCCGAGCCACTGAAGATCGCCCCCATCTCAACTGACCGTTCCGCCGCCGCCGCGCCGCACCGACGCCGTCCAGCGCAACCGCCCCCGGATGCGCCGTCGCGGCGTGGCCGTGTCGGCTCCCTGCCGACCACCTTTGCGGCGGGCGACGTACCGGCAAGGCGCCAGATCGTCCCGCCCCGCGGCTCACGCCGGACCCGTCCGCCTACCGGCCCTCGGTCGGGGCTCTGGGTCGGGCTCTCGGATCTTGATGTAGACGGTAGGCAGAGCATCACGCGTCGCGGCCCAGGAGGATCTCGACAACCGGGTCATCCGCCACCTCGGGAAGCAGTGCGACGAGCCTGTTGTAGCCAGCCTCGTCGATGACTGCCCACTCGAAGAGGCCGGCCAGATATCCCCGCCACGCAATCACGGTCCGTTCTGGAAACTCGCGATGATGGCGCCGCTCAGCTTCGATACGCGCGGCGAGTTCTTCAGTGATCTGTGTGATCCTCGTCATGGATTGCCCTTTGCACGGGGCACGGTCTCATCGAAACCAGCCCCGATGACACGCACCTGTTGAATACGTCCAGCCTTGTCAGCGCCGTACGCGCGCCGAACTGCACGGAGTGCGTCGTCGCGCGTCATCCCTGCCTGCGCCCGCACGTCCACGATCACATGGTTTCCCTGCGATCCTCCCTCCAGAATCCGTCGCGCGAGCGCACCGGACGGGTCCTTCGAGCTGATGTTGGAGATCGTCTTGAGCTCGGTAGGAACCCCATCGACGAGGAAGTCCGCAGTCTTCTTGGCAGATTCCGTCACCGCCTCGACGGTCCGCCCCTCGTTGACCAGCAGGTCGGCTATTTCTTGCTCGGCCGGCGACAGCGTACGTCCCGGTGGAACGATCAATCGCCCGTTTCCCTCCGGTCCACGTGGTGCGTCATCACTCGGCAGCGAAGTGCGCTCTGGTGCCGGAACGCCTGGGTCCTTCACGTTCGCCGACACTTCGGGCAGCGTGGCGCTACCGGTCATCGCCGAAGGATTCTTGGAAGACACACCAACATCCACCGCATCGCCGGTGGGTTGGCCAACTGCCCTGCCAACGTCGCCGGCCTCCGGCCTACCACCTGCGCCTGCCGCGGTGGGCGTGCCGTCGGGCAGGCGTTCGGCGTGGAGGACGTTGATACCGCGCTCGGTGAGCTCGCCGGTGATGCGGACGGGCACGTCGGGCGGCAGTGCGCCGGCGGCGGCGACGGCTTGGGGGCTCGCCCAGCGCCCCGCTCCATCCGCGATGAGCTCGCGGAGGCGCGACGCCGAGAGCACGAGCGCGTGTCGCTCGCCGAGCTCGCGCCAGCCGTCGAAGACATCGGGGAAACGGGACAGCTTCGTCGCGAGCCATGCGCGCGCGCCGACCGGAAGGGACTCGACGAGCGCAGCGCCTCCGCCACCGAGGGCCGCGCCGGTCGCCGCGCCCAGGCCGACCGACCGCGCGTAGGTCCCTGCGCTCGACAGCTTGTGGTCGAGCACATCCTCGGCGACCTGCCCGCCGAAGCCCGCGCCGGCGCCACCGGCCGCGCCGGCGAGCGTGGCGGAGGCGATGCGGCCGCCGGTTCCCAGTGCTGCCAGTCCGCCGCTCGCCCCTTCCGCATATGCGCCCGCTGCCCCGCCGGTTGCGAGCGACACGCCGCCCAAGACGGCGGCTCGCGCGGCGGCGTGAATCGTCGCGTGGTCGTAGTCGTCGCTGGTGATGTGGCCGGCGCGCATCTCGCGGTACGCCGCGTCGTGCTGACCGACGAAGCCGAACGTCGCCGCGTTGGCGATCGTGTTGAGCCCGCCGCCGACCACCGGCACCTTGCCGAGGTAGTGGCTCAGGGAATGGTCGGAGCGATCCTTGTTCTCGAAGTAGCGCCGCATCTTCGAGAGTACAGTGGACGCGCCGGTCCGGGGCCCGGCGAGGACGCGATCGTGGAGCTGCTCGACCTCGGCGAACGGCAACGGCGCCAGCAGGTTGTCGAGGAGCCCGAGGTCGTCGAGGGCCGCGAGGATCGGACCGCGATGCTCCGGTGCCGCGTCGAACAACTCGGCCATGATCGCCTCGGACCCGGCACGATGCTGCGCCATCAGGGACGCCACGGCGTGCGTCCACGAGAAGCCGCCCAGGTGCCCGGTCTCGAGCAGCAGGGCCTTGTAGACGTCGAAGACGAAGCGCTCACCGCGTAGCGCGCGAGCCCGCGCGACGACGGCCGCGCCGCCGTCATCGGCGGCCGAGATCATCACGGCCACCTGCGCGGCGGTCGCGGTGCTGATCGCGTCGGCGGCGCCGGTCTCGACGTGGGCGCCGAGGCCTCCATCCTGTGCCTCGCCAGCGCTGGCCGACGCGAGGTCGCCTGGCTCGGCCTGGCGGGCGCCGTGGTGCTGCGAACGAGCTCCGCGCATCGTGGCGGACGACGTGGTCCGGGCCGCGCGGAAGCCTCGGTGGCCGAGCCGCGCGTGGCGGTCCGCCGGTGCGACGTCATCGGCCCTCGCCTGCTCCGGCGGTCGACACGCGGATGGCTCGCCAGGCTGACTCACCTTGGCCTCCCGCCCATCGCGGGGCGCCCCAGCGAACGTCCGAGCTCTGCAGCGTCGCCCCTGGGCACGTCATTCCATTGTATCAACGCCGCCCCGCGGTCCGACATCCCCCATTCCGGGTGACCGCCCGCCAGCCGAGTGCTGCTGTACGCCATCTCGGCGCCGTTGTCGTCCGCTCCCATCGACGGTTGCGTGCAAAGGGCGCGGCTGGACCGGGGCGCTCGCTGCGCCTGTCCGGGAACGGCCGGTCGCGGTCGGCGTTCGCGGGGTCGGTGCCCGAGTCTTGCGCACCCCCTGGTGGAGTGGTGCGTGATATCGTCAGGTCATGAAGGAGCCGGGCTTGGAGGCCACAGTGTCCCCATCAGATGGATTTGACGCCCTCGCGAGGGCGTAGAGCGTGGAATCCTCGCGAATGTGACGCCGAGGCAACTGCTTGCCCTGGTCGATGCGTCAAGGCGCGGCGCAAGAGTAGTCGAGCAGATCCGGTCGGAACTCGACAAGCGAAAGCTCAAGACGGAGCCCGACTTCGACGAGGTTTGGGTTGATACGCAGGTTCGGGTAGTGAGGGCCACACCGGCGAACGTGCCGCCTACCGCTGAGTCAACGCTTTCTCATGTGGAACCAATTGCGATCGCGAAGCTCGCCGATCCCATCACGCGTATCGGTCGTCTGCTGTCGGCCGCGAATTCCGCGGTCCTTTGGCTCACTCCAGGCAGCAGTCTTCAAGAGGCTACGACGCTGATGATGCTGAAGGACTATTCTCAGCTGCCGATCATGCAGAATGAGCGCAGTGTGCGCGGAGCCGTGACGTGGCAAACGATCGCCGCCGCTGCGGCGCTCGGCAAGCAGCCCAAAACCGTTGACGACTGCATCGATGAGGTCGAGATCGTTACCGTCGACACCGGACTTTTCGATGCCATCCCGCTCATCATCCAGAACGGATTTGTGCTCGTCAAAGCGAAGGACAACAAGATCCAGGGGATCGTGACTGTCGCCGACCTGAGCATGCAGTTTCGCTCGCTCAGTGAGCCGTTTCTACTCCTAGGGCAGATAGAGAACGCATTGCGCGCTCTCATCGCTGTTAGCGAGCGCGCCCGTCGGCGGGGACAACGCGGCAATGGGGCCGGCTGGATGAGGGCCGCCGGCTTGGACGCCATCGGATAGGAAGTTGGCCGCTGTCCGGCTGGGCGGTGAAGATGCCGGCCGCGTCCGCAGGGCTGGGCATGGTGCCCGCCGAAAGTAGGTGACGCCGACGGTGCGCCAACACCGACGGCGTCGTGTCCTCGGTCGCGCTGTGCTTGACCGCGACCAAGAACATCTCCGTCATCGTCTACCGCCAGCTCGACGTCAAGGATTGGTTGCTGCGACCGCCA
>DASZXE010000490.1:0-3877 GCA_035546475.1 Kofleriaceae bacterium | reverse complement strand
TGCAGGAGCGCGCGCGGCCTCCGTGCGCGATCACCGGCACCCGGCTGCCCGCCGGCGAGTGCCGCCTGCTCGCGCGGCTGTCGGCCGACGGCGCGGCGCAGGCGCAGGCGCTGACCGCCGCCCGCCGCCGGCTCCTGCTCGTCGACGAGACGGTGCGCGCGACGTTCGAGCCGCGCTTCTTCTGCGTCGGCGCCGGCGACCCGCGCGCCGGCGAGTGCTTCCGTTCGATCGTCGAGTGCGTCGACGCGCGCGCCGTTGCGGCGCCGTGCCGCCACCAGGACGAGGCCTACTGCTTCACCGCCGACGGCGCGACCCACTGCGCGGCCTCGCTCGACGCGTGCGCGGCGCTGGCGACGACCGACGGCCTCGGCGCGGAGGCGCGCGCGTCGTGCCACCGCACCTACCTCGGCCCACCGTCGCCGCCCGCGCTCGCGCCGCCGGCCGCGCCGCCCGCCGCGGTGATCGCGTCGTCGCGTCAGCGCGCGTAGAGCTGCACGGCCGCGAGGCCGGCGCCCTTCGCGACCTTCACGACGAGGCCGCCGTGCGGCAGGTCGTACGTCGGCGTGAAGCAGTGGTCGCGCTCGCCGGCGATGGCGAGGTTGCCGTGGCCCTCGTCGGTGGCGACGATCTTGCCCGGCCACACGCTCGGCCCCGACGCAACGATCCAGAGCTCGAGCTCCTCGATCGTGCCCAGCCCGCCGGCCACCGCCGCGTAGCAGCGCCCCGGCTGCCAGTCGACGCGGTAGGTCATCACCTCGCCCTCCTTCAGGTCGCGGCCGACCGGCACGCCGATCGGCTGGAAGCCGGTGATCGCGCTGCCCGCCAGCTCGGTCAGCACCGTCGTCGCGATCTCCTCCTCGGGCGACGGCTGCGGCGCCTGCTCCCAGCCGCGCGGCCCGCGCGCCGCGCCGCCGCCGCCACAGCCCGCGATCGCGACGCCCGCCACCACGATCGAGCTCGGCCACGCAGCGCGCATGGCGGACACCTTCCCATGTCCCGCCGCCGCCGGCACGTGGCCGCGCCGCGCGCGGTTGCCGCCGCCGTCGACACGCCGGCCCGGTCCTCGCCTTGACCGTCGCCGCTGCGCCGTGGGATCCAACCTCGGTGAAGCACCGCGGCCTCGTGGGCACGCCGGTCACCGCGAGGCTTGCTTGAGCTCGCGCGCCGTCGCGATCGCCGCCCGCGTCGTCGCGATCGCGCTGCCGGTCGCCGCCGGCGCGCTCGGCCTCGCGGCGCCGTGGAGCGTCCTCTGGGGCGGCGCCGCCTGGCTGGCCTTCCTGGTCGCGGTCCTCGCCGGCTGGGGGCACCTGGCGGCGCGCGCGGCCCGCACCGACGCCGACCTCGGGCTCCGCCTGGTCTGGGGCACCGCCGCGCTGCTCGCCGTGGCCGGCGTGCTGGTCGCCGCCGGCGTCTGCGATCGCCACGCGCTCGCCGCGCTGCTCGCGATCGGCCTCGCCGCCCACGCGTGGCGCGAGCTCACCGTCGCCCGGCCGTCGATCCTCGCGCTCGCCGACCAAGCGCGCGCGCTCGCCCGCGATCCGCAGCTCGCGGTGCTCTACGGCGCGCTCGCCGCGCTCCTCGTCGTCAACGTCCTCGGTGCGGTGGTCCAGCTCCACGGCAACGTCTACGACGACGACGTCGCCTACACGCCGTTCGTCAAGCGGCTGCTCGACATCGGCAACCTCGACGAGCCGTTCAGCTTCCGCCGCATCTCGGCGTTCGGCGGGCAGACCGTGCTGTCGGCGCTGGCCGCGGTGCGCGGCACGCTCGGCAACCTCTACCTCGTCGATCGCGGGCTCTTCCAGCTCGTCACCGTGCTGCTGGTCGTCGGCCTGGTCCGGCGCCGCGGCGCCGACCGCTTCGTCGGCGCGCTGGTCGTGCTCGTGCTCCTGCTCCTGCCGGAGGGATCGATCAACACCGCCAGCTACTGGTCGGGGGCCGCGCTCTTCCTCGGGCTCTACCGGACGATCACGGACGCCGACGACGCTCCCCGCGCCGCCTTCGCGCTCGCCGGCCTGGTCGCCGCCGCGACCTGCAGCCTCCGCCAGAACTACCTGCCGGTCGCGGTCGGCTTCGTCGGGCTGTGCCTGCTGTTCCGCCTCCGCCGGCCGCTCGGCCCCGCGCTCCGGCGCGACCGCGCCGCGTGGCTCGCCGCGATCGTCGGCGTCGCGCTGCCGCTCGCCCCGTGGCTCGCGGCCTCGTGGCGCGCCAACCACACGTTCCTCTATCCGTTCCAGCTCGGCACCTTCAACCCCAGCATCCAGATGACGCCGACGGTGTGGACCGGCTGGCAGGAGCTGCAGTTCTTCCTCAAGGTCCTGCTCGAGCCCGATCCGATCCGGATCGCGCTGCCGCTGCTGCCGGTGCTGCTGGTGATGCGCGATCGCCGGCCCGGCCGCCCGCTCACCGCGCTCACCCTCGCCAGCGTCGGCGGCTTCCTCCTGCTCGTGCACACGTTCGCCCTCTCCGACGCGAAGAACCTGTGGCGCTATGCGTTCGGCTTCGCCGCCGCGCTGACCGCGCTGCTCGCCCTCGAGGGCTCCCGCCCCGCCGAGCGCGACGCCGCCGCGCCGGTCGGCCTGCCTGCGGTCGCGCGCCTGTGGGTCATCGCCTGCCTGCTCGCGCAGCTCGCCTCGACCGGCAAGAGCACCGCCCACCGCTACGCGCGCATCGGCGACGACCTCGCCGCCGCCGCCCGCACCCACGGCCGCGCCGACACCGACCTCGCGATGCCCGCGCTCCACCGGCGGCTGCAGGCGAGCGCGCCGGCGGGGGCGGCGATCGCCGTCCTCCTCGATCAGCCCGCGTACCTCGACTACGCGCGCAACCGCATCTACAACCTCGACGTGCCCGGCTACGCCAGCCTCCCGCCGGGCATGCCGTACTTCCGCGGCGCCGAGCCGGTCGCCGCCTACTTCCGCGGCGTGCACATCCGCTACCTGGCGTTCGTGCGCGGCGATCGCTCGCGCTACTTCTTCCGCCGCGCGTTCTGGGTCGAGCGCCTGCTCTTCGACACCGAGCTGTGGCGCATCATGGGGGCCTACGTCGTCGACACGCTCGACACCTTCGCGGAGCTCGCGACCCGCTATCGGGTGCTCTTCGACGAAGGCGGCCTGGTCATGGTCGATCTCGCGACGCCGGCGGGAGGCGCGCCATGACCGGCCGGCGCGGGCTCGCCGCGCTCGCCGGGCTCGCCGCGCTCGCCGCCGGCTGCGGCAGCGAGGCCCCGATCAGCGACGAGACCGAGGCGCGCGATCGCTTCATCCACGACCTCGCGATCCGGGAGGGCGTCGGCGACGTCTGGTACCTGATCTCGCGCGCCGACGTCGTCTTCGAGGACGGCTGGTCACCGGCCCAGATGCTCGACCCCGACCTCGCGCACCGCTGGACCGTCGTGCCCCGGCCCGACCGCTCGGTGCGCGCGCTGCCGGTGCGGTGGATGGGGCCGATGGCGCACCTGCGCCTGCGCTCGCGCCGCGCGGCGGACATGCACCTGCGCATCTGGGGCGCCGTCGACCAGGAGGCGCTGTTCACCCGGCCGCGGGTGACCGCGACGTTCGACGGGCTCGAGCTCCACTCGCAGGACGTCGGCGACGACGGCGCCTTCGTCATCGAGGCGGTGATCCCCGCCGCCTGGATGCACGGCTGGTCCGACGTCTACGTCACGCTGTCGTCGGTCGGCGAGCCGTGGCGCGACGCCGGCAGCCTGCGGGTCGCCCGCGTCGAGGGGGTCGCGTGGGAGCCGGTGCCCTGACGCCCGGGCGCGCGGCGGCCGCGGCGGCGGCGCTGGTGCCGGCGCTGTTCGTCGTCGCGCCGCCGGCGTCCCCGTTCGTGCACGTGCTGCTCGGCTCGGTCGCGATCGCCGCCGCGCTCCACG
>DASZXE010000489.1:0-3526 GCA_035546475.1 Kofleriaceae bacterium | reverse complement strand
GATCGCCGTCGCCGAGGAGGAACGTGTCGTCGGGCAGGCCGCCGGCGCCGCCGGGGCCGTTGCGCCAGTGGCACGACGTGCACGCGGTCGTCTCCGGGCCGCCGGTGCGCCCGCTCTGCACCCGGCGGAACGGCGTCTTCCCGTCGGCGGGCGGCCCGGCGGCGAGGCCGTCCGCGAAGCCGAACGGGTGCTCGAACAGGAGCCGGCCGACCTCGTACAGATCCGCGGCGCAGTAGTTGCCGCGCGCGAGCTCCTCCTCGTCGACGAGCGGGGCGGTGACGCGCCGCAGGTAGCCGGGCTCGATCGCCTCGCGCAGGCGCAGGCGCTGGCGGAGCGCGGCGCGGCGGTGGGCCTCGCGCGCGGCCTCGAGCGAGACGCCGGTGATCGGCGGGCCGAGCCCGGCGCAGTCGGGCACCGGCGCCGGCACGTTGTCGCCGCACGCAGCGAGCAGGAGCGCCGCGGCGAGCGCACCGCCGGCGAGCGCCGTCCTCGTCCTCACCGGATCACCGCCCGCCGCGTGCGCGACAGCGACGACAGGTAGACCAGCAGCGCCGCGCGGTCGTCGGGCGCCAGCGCCGCGAACGCGTTGCGCGCCGCCATCGCCTCGCCGCCGTGGGCCAGGATCGCGTCGGCGATCGTCGGCGCGCGGCCGTCGTGCAGGTACGGCGCGGTGTCGGCCAGCCCCCACAGCGAGCGGGTCAGCCACACCTGCGGCGCGATCGGCCCGCCCGGCGAGTCGACCGGCGCCGGCGCCGCCAGGCCCGGGCCGAGGTCGTGCCGCCGCAGGTCGGAGAACAGCCGCACCATGAACGCGCTGCCCGGCAGATCGACCGCGTCGACCTTCGGGTACATGCCGTCGCGCGCGACATCGACGACGACCGGCGGGCTCTCCGTGTTCTCGGTCTGCTCGGCGCGCGTCTCGAGCACCGGCGACACCAGCCGCAGGGCCGGCACGTGGCACGACCCGCACTGCACCTGGTCGAAGACCGTCCGCCCGCGCGCGAACGCCGCCAGCAGGTCCGGATCGTCGGGCGGCTGCACCAGCGGCACCTCGAGCTGCGACAGGTACGCCACCATCGTCGACACCATGCCGTCGTCGACCTCGATCGTCGTGCCGTCGCGATCGACGTCGTACCAGGGGCCGTCGCCGTACCTCGCGGCCGGCGCGCGCCCGTCGCGCACCGCCTGCTGATCGGCCATCGACACCAGGCCGAGGTGGATGCGGAACGCCTCCTTCACGCTGTCGCGCAGGAGCGCGTGGCCCTTCCAGCCGAACGGCCGCACGACCAGGTCGGGCGACACGCCGGCGACCGCGGCGGTGTCGACGGTGCCGTCGGCGTGCGCGGTCAGCGCGCCGAAGGCCACGCCCTTCGTCGTCAGGTCGACCGTGACGTCGGCGCCGCCGGCGGCCGCCCGCCCGAGCGCGTCGGCGCGCTCGGCGGTCAGCTCGTCGGTCATCTCCTCGGCGAGCCGCGCCACCGGGCCGATGCCGAGCAGCGCCGGCGGGTTGCGGCTGTCGGCGCCGAGCGTGCTGTCGCCGTCGCCGGCCAGGTAGGCGTTCTGCGTGAGCGAGCCGGCGCCGTCGTCGCCGCCGACGAAGTGGCAGTCGATGCACGCGTGCGAGTCGGGCCCGCCGAACGCGCCGGCGTGGACGCGCCGCGAGTTCGGCGCCGGCAGCGGCCCGGCGTCGATGCCCGGCCGCCCGGCGAGGCCGTTGCCCAGCCCCTGCTCGGTGCGGAACCCGTAGGCGAACAGGTCGTCGCCGGCGGTGAACAGGTCGGCGGGGCCGAAGATGCCGCGGTCGAGCGCGACCTGCGAGAGCGTCGCGTGCGAGAGCTGCTCGCCCGGCTCCAGCGCATCGACCGCGCGCTCGAGGTCCTCGCGCCGCTTGAGCGTGAGCGCGTCGTCGAGCTCTGCCTGCAGCTCGCGCTCGTCGGGCACGGTCAGCACCTCGTCGAGCGCGGCGCGATCGATCGTGGCCGGCAGCGGTCCGTCGCAGGCCGCCGCCGCGAGCCCGGCGACGAGCGCGGCGCGGGCGAGGCCGCCGCCGCTCATGCGACCGCCTCGCGCATCACTTGTCATCGAGGATGAGGAACTCCACCCGCCGGTTCTTGCTGGTGTCGGCCCCGTGGCCGGAGACCAGCGGCCGGCGCTTGCCCCAGCCCTTCACCTCGAGCCGCGTCGACGAGATGCCGGCGTTCTCGATCAGCCACTGCGCCACCGCGCGCGCGCGCCGCTTCGACAGGTCCATGTTGTAGGCGTCGGTGCCGACCTCGTCGGTGTGGCCCTCGATGCTGATGTGCTTGTCGTCGAGCGACGCGATCACCTTCGCGATCGCCTCCAGCACCGGCCGGCTCTGATCGCTGATCGTCGCGCTGTCGTTCTCGAAGAAGATCTGCTCGAGGATCTCGATCTTCTGGTCCTGCACGCGGGCGAGCGGGCAGCCGTTCGACTCCTCGCCGGGGCGCGCCGGCCCCGCCTCGTCGGGGCAGTTGTCCTCGTCGTCGGGGACGGTGTCCTGATCGCGGTCGGCGATCGGCGGCTTCGGACAGCCGTCGCGGTCCGGATCCGGATCGTCGCCGGCGGCCTCCTCGGGGCACTCGTCGGCGTCGTCGGCGACCCCATCGCCGTCGCCGTCCTTGATCGCGCAGCCGGGCCGCTTCGGATCGGGGTGGTCGCCGGGGAACTCGCCGGGGCACGGGTCGAGCCGATCGACCAGGCCGTCGCCGTCGGCGTCGCCCTCGATGTGGATCGTGCTGCGCGTGCGGCCGCCGATGCCGACCGCGAGCCCGACGGTGACGAGCTGCGCGTTCTTGTCGAGCGGGTCGGAGCCGAACGCCCACCGCACCATCGGGCCGACCCGGAAGGCCGGCGAGACCTCCCACGCGAGCGCGGCGCCGACGTCGAAGCCGGGCCGCCGGATGCCTCCCGACGAGCCGTACTCGACGTGGGCGTCGAGCCAGGCGTCGTTGTGCGTGCCGGCGCCGAAGACCTTGCTGCCGAAGTGGAGGCGCGGGCCGATCGACACGCTCGCCCACGATGTCGTCGACATGCCGTCGCCCTGCCGCAGGTAGAGGTACTCGCCGCCCGCGTGCAGCGCGAGCGCGGCGGAGAGGCCGTACTCGAGGCCGATGGCGATGCCGCCGCCCATGCCGAACAGGTCGCTGTTGGCGGAGTCGATCGGCTTGGCGCCGAGCACCTCGCCGGCGGCGATGATCTTCGGCGGCGTGATGTAGACCTCGTCGACGACCTGCGGCGTGGCGTTGAGGGTCATCGTGTCGTCGTCGGACGACGCCGCGGCCGGCTTCTTCTTGACCTTGGGGAGCGGCGAGTCGTCGTCGTCATCCTCGAGGGCGTCGTGGCGGGTGCCGGAGTCATCCGAGTCGTCATCGTCATCGGCGTCGTCGGTGTGCTTGACCTTCTTCACCGGCTTCGCGTGGTGGGCCGGCCTGTCGTCGTCGCTGTCGTCGTCCGCGTCGTCGGAGTCCGCCGAGTCGTCATCGTCATCGGCGTCGTCGGTGTGCTT
>DASZXE010000488.1:0-1636 GCA_035546475.1 Kofleriaceae bacterium | reverse complement strand
CGAGCGCAGCGACGACGGCGGCAGCCCCGCGATGACGCGGCCGGGCGCACCGCGCGAGCCGGCCCGCTCGGACTCGATCGCCGCGCGGCTCCGCTGGCGCGCGCTCGCGCTCGCGACCGCCGTCGCCGCGACGTTCGCCATGCTCGCCTACGACGCCGGCGTGACCGCGGCCGTCGTCGGCCCCGGCCTCGCGATCGCGCTCGTCTTCGCCAGCCACGACGCCGTCTTCGACGAGGGGCGCCTCGGCCGGGTCGGCAGCTTCAGCCAGCGACACGCGCCGCTCGTGCTCGCGCACGCGGCGGTGATCGCGGCGGTCGCGGTCGCCGTGCTCGTCAGCGTGCTCGTGCACGGCGGCGACGACCTCGCGCCCGCGATGACCCGCGGCGCGCTGCGCGCTCCGCTCGTGCTCGCCGCGCTCCTCCTCGTCGTCGCCTGGCACCGGCGCCGGCCCGCCGCCGGCGGCGACCGCGCCAGCCTGGCCTCGGTCGCGCCGTGGCTCGCGCTCGCCGCCGTCCTGGTCGCCGCGTGGATCGCGCAGGACGCGATCATCGAGCGCATCACCGACTCCGACAGCCGCCACGCCGCCCGCCTGTCGATCGTCGTCGATCCCGGCTACGCGCTCCTCCGCGACGTCCGCGACTTCCTGTCCGGCCTGACCGCGTGGCGCGAGACGATCCTGCCGCCGGGCACCGGCACCGTCGCCGCCGGCCAGGGTTACTTCGGCGCGCAGGTCGTCGACCCCGGCGTGCGCTCCGCGATCGAGGGCGACTACGCGCCGGTGCTCTTCCTCCGCGAGACCGGCGCGCTCGGCCTGATGGCGATCGCGCTCTTGCTCCTGTCGACGTGCGCCGGCCTCTGGCTGGTCGCCGGCGAGCGGTTCGTCCACGGCAGCACGGCGCAGCGCACGCGCGCGCTGGCGGCGACGGTGCTCGGCGCGCTGGTCGTCTACCAGCCGCTCGCGTCGCTCGGCGTGCTGCCGCTGACCGGCATCTGCTGGCCGGGGCTCGGGCTCAACTCGCCGTCGGACTTCTGGCTCCTGCTCGCGCTCGCCGGCTGGGTGCTGATGCTGGGCGCCGGCGCCGCCGAGCAGGTGCGCGCGCCGCGCGACCGCGACCTCGACCAGCCGCGCGGCCACGACGCCGAGCTGCGCGCGACGCCGGTCTTCCGCCGCACCCGCCGGATCACCGCGGCGACCGCGGCGCTGGTCGGCCTCGCCGGCCTCGCGCTGATCGGCCGCGCCGCCGTCTTCGCCCTCCGCCGGCCGAGCCCCGTCGACGACGACGGCCAGGTCACGGCCGGCTTCGCGGGCCTCGGCCGCGCGATCGACTACGCCGATCGCCTGCAGTGCCCGGCGGCGACCACCGCCGGCCGCACCGGCGAGGCGCTGGTGCCGCGCGCGCTGCTCGCCCCCGAGATCGACGACACCACGACGCGCTTCCACCTGCAGCTCGCGGCGCACTGGCAGGACGCGCGCGCCACCGCGGTCGCCGAGCTCGATCGCTTCCTCGCCGATCCGTCCGGCCCGGCGTGCCGCAAGGACCGCGGCGGCTGGCGGTTCAGCCGGATCGCCGGCGAGCAGCCGACCTGTCACGCCGCCTATGCGTGGGGCTGGCCCGAGGTCGACCTCGAGGTCCGC
>DASZXE010000487.1:0-2959 GCA_035546475.1 Kofleriaceae bacterium | reverse complement strand
CGGCTTGCTCTTCGACCTTCGCGAGCAGGGCTTCGACCTGGCGCTCCAGCCGGTCGATCCGTGCGTCGGTCGAGGTCACCCATCGATACGATCACGATCGGATCTCGCAGTCGATCCCCGGCGATCCGTTACGTCGCCAGGGAGATCCGGACTGCGACCGGTGAACGGGTACGCCAGAATGTGTATCAAGTCGTGCTCGAACACGACGATCTCGCAACCCATGTCTTCTTGGTATCGATCGAAGAAGAACGTGAGTTTCCGGTGCTGACGCTGTCAGACGGGCTCGACGAGTATCTCCTTCACCGCCCTGCCTTCACCAAGCCCTTGATTACGGCTGTCTGGGCGTTCCACCACGCTCGGCACATCGCCTTGCCCGAGTGAGCGTCCGCCGCCGCTGCGTCACCCATCAAACGTGGAGGAGAGAGCCATATCCGTATCGGTTGGGGCGATTGTCTTGTGGCGTGCGCCGGACAGCATGTTTGGCGTGTCCGCGTAACGCCCGAAGCAGCGGAGCTCGTCGCGTCGTGGGGGGATGCGATCCCGCCTGACGTGCTTGCCCGGTGGCAGCAGCCCAATCCCGATCGATGAGTGCGTCAGAGGGCGAGGTGCCAGGGGGTCCAGCCGGGCGGGTGGCGCGGCGGGGCGGGGTGGGCGGCGGTGGCGGCGGGGAAGGCGAGGCACTCGCTGTCGGGATCGAGGACGGTGGACTGGATGGCCCAGGTGACGTCGGTGTCGACCGTCATCGAGGCGTCCGGGTCCATGCCGCGCGCGAAGGCGACCTCGGCGGTCTCGCCGTTGGCGCCGCGCAGCCCGACGTGGAAGTCGCACGGGAAGCCGGCGCCGCCGGTCAGCGTCACCTGCTGGGCCGGGGCGTCGCCGGTCACCGCGATCGTGAAGGTCGGCCAGGCCGGCGGGCCCGAGCCGCGCACCCACTTCGCGAAGTAGTTATCGAGGTCGAGGCCGGTCGTCGCCTCGAGCGCGTGCTGGACGTCGTCGACGGAGATCGCCCGCTCGTGGCCGAGCAGCATCTTCAGCGCGTCGACGACGTGCTCGCGCGAGGTCATCGCCTCGAGCTGGCGGAACAGCACCATCGGCCCCGGCCCGTAGACGTCGCCGTAGTAGTCGAACAGCATCGGCCGGTCGAGCGGCACCGGGTAGTAGCCGGCGCCGCGCGCCGCGTTCTTCCAGTACGACGCGGTGATCGCCGCCGCCGCCGGGTCGACCTCCGCCTCGTAGAGGAACGACAGGTACTCGGCCATCGACTCCTTCCAGACGAAGTCGTAGGTGCCCGCGAGCGTCGTCTGGTCGCCGGCCCACTGGTGCGCCATCTCGTGCGCCATCACGTGCGCGACCGGGTGGAGGTAGACTTGGCCGAACGGCCGCGACAGCCCCTCGTCGAGGACGATGTTGCCGGGGTGCTCGAAGCCGGACCAGTAGGTCGGCGCGATGACGAAGCGGAGCTCGTCGCCGTACGGGTAGGCGCCGAACCGCGACGTCATCCACGCGAGGAAGCCCTCGCCGTACGCGGGATCGAGGAGCGGCCGCACGCCCGACGTCGGCTTGGCGTAGAGCGTCGCGTGGACGCCGCCCCAGGTGCCGAGGTCGGTCTCCTCCCACGATGCGTTCGCGATCATGCCGAACGTCGAGTAGGTCGGCCCGCCCGCGTAGTCGAACGTGCAGGTGGTGACGGTCGGCTGGGCGTCGATGCGGCCGGGGCAGAGCGCGCGCACGCCGTCGAGGTGGTGGACGGTGATCGTGTAGTGGGCGAACGCCGACGGCGTCGGGTCGCACGGGCCGAACCGGTCGCAGCCCTCGACCCACGACACCAGGTAGAAGACCGGCTTGCCGAGGCTGTCGTTGCCGACCGAGTAGCCGACCTGGCTGTCGGAGATCGTCGACAGGTTCTGCATCATGTGGGCGGCGAGCGTGACGTCGGTGCCGGCGTACCAGCCGCGGCCGCAGGCGGTGATCGTCGTCGGCGTCAGCGTCACCTGCGCCGGCTCGCCGTCGAGCGTGACCGCCGACGGCACCAGTGTCGGGTTGCGGTTGGCGAGCGTGATGCAATCGCCGCCCTCGACGACGTGGAGCGTCAAGGTCGACGCCGACGCGCGGCTCTCGACGTCGAGCTCGTAGGCGTAGCGATCGACGTGGACGCGCGCGGGACCGGTCGGCGGCGCGGCGTCGGGGGCGGGGGCATCGTCGCCGCCGCAGGCGGCCGCGAGGAGCAGGGCGGAGGCGAGCCACGCGCGCGACATGGATCGCTCATACCACCGGAGGCTTGGTCGAAACCAACCATCGTCATCGCCCTCGTCATGGATCGGGCGGCACCGGGCAGCCCCACCCCGGGTCGAGCTTCGCTCAGCTTGGGGGCTCGCGCGTCGGGGAGCGATCAGTGCGGCGCGGCGGGCCGGCGCTCGACGCGCGCGATCGGCCGCGCGGTGAGCCAGAGGAAGCGGCCGACCAGCGCGGCGGCGGTGCCGGTCAGGCCCGCCGACAGGCCCCACCACAGCCCGGGCGCGCCGAGGTGGAGGCCGAAGCCGAGGCCGATCGCGACCGGCACGCCGACGAGGTAGTGGCCGCCGAGGTTGGCGAAGAAGGCGGCGCGGGTGTCGCCGGCGCCGCGCAGGGCGCCCGACGCGATCGCCTGCGCGCCGTCGGAGAGCTGGAAGACGGCGGCGATGCGGACGAGCGTGACCGCCGCGCCGCGCACCGGCGCGGGCCCGCCGAAGATGCGGGCGAGCAGCCCGGGCGCGATCACGAACACCGCCGCGGAGGTCGACATCACGGCGGCGCCGAGCACGAGGCTGACGACGCCGGTGCGGCGCGCGGCGTGGTGATCGCCGGCGCCGACCGCGTGGCCGACGCGCACCGCCGCCGTGTTGCCGAGGCCCATGGCGACCGCGAACGACATGCTCGAGAGCTGCAGCGCGATCTGGTGGGCCGCCGACGGCACGCGGCC
>DASZXE010000486.1:0-5741 GCA_035546475.1 Kofleriaceae bacterium | reverse complement strand
AGCGGCGGGCGGGCGGCAGGCGAGCGGCGGGAGCGGCGGACGAGCGGCGGGCGGCGCGGGCCGCCGGCGGCGGGCCGGGGCGGCGGCGCGGGCGAGAAGCCGGTCTCCGGCGGGCGGCGGGTCTGCTACCTTGCAGGTGTGAAGCGGCCCGCGCTCCAGCAGTTCGATCGCAGCCAGCTACGCATCACCCGCGTCGCGTTCATCATCCTCTTCCTGCTGGTGGCCACGTCGCTCATCTTCGCGATGACCGGCCACGACGGCCAGGAACGAATGGGCCAGTGGCTGGCGCCATTCCCGAACAACGTGTGGCACCGGGGCCGGGTCTGGACGCTCCTCAGCGGGCCGTTCCTCGAGGTCCACATGATCAACCTCGTCTTCGAGGCGCTGATGGTGTGGCTGTTCCTCCCGGCGCTCGAGCGCTGGTGGGGCCCGCGCCGGTTCACGGCGTTCTTCGTCGCGACCGCGCTGGCCGGCACGCTCGGGGGGACGCTGATCGGCCTCGCGACCGGCAACCAGATCGCGATCGTCGGGCTCGAGGCGGTCTTCTTCGCGGCGACGATCGCGTTCGGCATCATCCACGCGCGGGCGCAGGTGCAGTTCTTCGGCGTGCTGCCGCTGACCGGCCGCCAGCTCATGTGGGGCATGGTCGCGGTCATGCTCGCGGTGCTGCTGATCGGTCAGGAGTGGGAGGTCGGCGGCGCCAACGTCACCGCCAGCCTCGTCGGCGCCGCGATCGCGAGCGGGCGCGTCGACCCGATCGCCTGGTGGCGCCGCCGCCGCTACGCGAAGACGCGCTCGCACCTGTCGGTCGTGCCGCCGCCGCCGGTCGGCGCGCCGCCGCGCCGCTCGAAGACCGACGATCGCTATCTGAACTAGCGGCGAACCGAGGGGCGCCCCTGATACCCTCGGGGTGATGCAACCAGGCTCCGGCGACGCGGCGGATCCGAGCCTCGAGAGCTCGGGACTCACCACCATGTTCGAGGGCGAGTGGGCCACGGTCCGCCGCCTGCGCAAGGGCAAGCTGGTGGTCACGGCCGGGCCCGATCAGGGCAAGGAGCTGGAGATGACGAAGCCGCGCGTCACCGGCGGCCGGAGCATCATCTGCGACCTCGTCCTCGCCGACAAGGCGGTGTCCGGCACCCACTTCGAGGTCGCCGCGCGCGACGACGGCTATCGCCTGCGCGACCTCAACTCGCGCAACGGCGTCCTGGTCGGCGACCTCCGCATCCGCGAGGTCTACCTGCGGCCGGGCACGACGTTCCGCATCGGCCACACGCAGATCCAGTTCCAGCCGATGCAGGACGTCGTCGAGATCGAGCTGTCGAAGCGCGACCGCTTCGACGCGATCATCGGCGGCTCGGCGGCGATGCGCGAGATCTTCGCCAGCCTCGAGAAGGTGTCGCCGTCGGAGCTGACCGTCCTCATCACCGGCGAGACCGGCACCGGCAAGGAGATGGTCGCCCGCGCCATCCACAACACGTCGCCGCGGCGCGCGAAGCCGTTCGTCGTCCTCGACTGCGGCTCGATCCCTAAGGAGCTGATCGAGTCGACCTTGTTCGGCCACGAGAAGGGCAGCTTCACCGGGGCGATCGGCCAGCACCTCGGCTGCTTCGAGCAGGCCAGCGGCGGCACCATCTTCCTCGACGAGATCGGCGAGCTCGACATCATGCTGCAGCCGAAGCTCTTGCGCGTGCTCGAGCAGCGCGAGATCAAGCGGGTCGGCGGCGACCGGACGATCAAGGTCGACGTGCGCGTGCTGGCGGCGACCAACCGCGACCTGCGCGAGGAGGTCAACAAGGGGAACTTCCGCGAGGACCTCTACTTCCGGCTGAGCGTCGTGCACGTCGAGCTGCCGCCGGTGCGCGACCGCCGCGAGGACATCCCGGTGCTCGCCAACCACTTCCTGCGCGACATCGCGCAGCGGCGCGGCATGCAGATGAGCTTTGCGCCCGACGCGATCGCGGCGATGCTCGCGCACGCGTGGCCGGGCAACGTGCGCGAGATGCGCAACGTCGTCGAGCGGGCGGCGGCCCTGTCCGACGGGCCGAGCATCTCGCGCGCCGACCTGGTGTTCGGCCGCGAGCTCGGGCCGAGCGTGTCGGCGAGCTACGACCTCGCCAAGGCCGGCCTCGCGGGCGCGCAGCGCGCGGCGGCGGCCGCGGCCGGGGTGACGCCGCCGCCGGTGACCGCCACCGGACCGGCGACGTTCGACGCGTCCCTGCTCAAGCCGGGCCTCGGCTTCAAGAGCGCCAAGCAGACGGTCGTCGACGCGTTCGAGGCCGCGTACCTGCAGGCGCTGATGGATCGCAACGACGGCAACATCACCCGCTCCGCGCACGAGGCGGGCCTCACCCGCTACCACCTCCGCGAGCTGCTGAAGCGACACGGGGTGAAGGGCGGCGAGCAGGAATGAAGACGGCCCCCGCACGAGGCGAGTGAGCCGGACGGCCCGGCGGTCTGGTCGATGGCTCGCCGTCGCTCGCCGTCGCTCGCCGTCGCTCAGCGGGGGCGGAGGGCGAAGTGCGGGCGGTAGGGCGGCGGCGCGGGGGCGCGGCCGACGAGCTTGACGGAGACGTCGTCGACGTAGGCGCCGAGGCTGTCGGAGCGGCTGGCGTCGGCGAGCTCGAGGCGCGTCGCGCGCGAGCGGGCGGTGACCAGCACCGCGCGCAGCTCCCACTCGGTCTCGCCGACGACGCGATCGCTCGCGTAGCGGTCGACGAGCGCGCCGTCCCAGCGGACCTCGAGCGCGTTGTCGTCGGCGTCGACGCCCGGGCGCGGCGAGACCCGGTAGGTGACGAGGTACGTCGCGCCGGGGACGGTCGGCAGCACCTGGTACATCGACGATGACGCGTCGCTGTCGAGCTCGACGTGCTGCGCGCCCGCGTACGGCGCACCCGCGACGCCGCGCTGGATCTCGATGCCCGGCCCCGACGACGTGTGCCAGCCGGCGATGTCGGCGAAGACGCTCCAGCTCCCGTCGGCGAGCGCCGGCGACTCGAAGCTGCCGTTGACCACCAGCTCGCCATCGCGCGGCACCGGCGCCGGCGGGACGTTCACCGGCTCGACCATGATCGGCATCGGCGCGATCCTCGGCGGCGCGGGCGGCGCGGGCGGCTCGAGCTCGATGGGGCCGACGGGGGGACCGACCGGATCGTCGGGCGGCAGCGGCTTGCCGTCGGCGGCTCCGGCCGGCGCGTCGTCGGGCGGCAGGTCCGCGAGCGGCACGCGCCTGGCGGCGGCGGGCGAGGCGAAGGCGGCGGTGGCGAGGAGGGCGAACAGGACGCTGCGGCGCATGAGGGCTCCGGTCGAGGCACGGCGGGCGGTCCCTCTTCCGTACGCACGACCGCGCGATCCGGTGTCCGCGCCCGCGGCCGCGCGCGCGTTGAAGCTTCCGCGGCGTCGCGCGTCGAACGTCGAACGCTACGGCGTCGAGTCGATCGGCAGGTCGATCTTCCACCGCTTGCGTACGCGCACGAGCGGGATCTGCGCCGGGTCGCCGGCGCCGACGACCTCGACGATCGCGCGGTCGCCGTCGCGCCACGCGGTCCGGATCTCGACCGGCGGCGGCACGTCCTCCGACGAGCCGATGCTGATCAGATCGAGCGGCTGGTAGCGCATGCTCGAGCCGACGAGGTCGGTCGCCCGCTGCGCGCCCGCGACGAGCCGCGCCTGGGTGGCCGGCGACAGCAGGTCCCAGATCGCGCGCCGGTCGCCCGCGCGGGCCGCCTGGACGAGCGCGCGCACCGACGCATCCGGCCCCGGCGGCGACACCGCGCAGCTCCGGCCGAGCACCGCGGTCGCCAGCGCCGCCGCCGCCAGCGCGGTCGTCGCCGCCGCCAGGGCGCGCCGCCTCGCCGTCAGCGCGAGCGCCACCGCGTCCTCACTCCCACAGCCCGATCTTCGCGCGGACCTCGGCCATCGTCGCCTGCGCGACCTTGCGCGCCTTGTCGGCGCCCGCGCGCAGGATCTCCTCGACGCGGCCCGGGTGCGCCGCCAGCTCCGCGCGCCGCTCGTGGTACGCGGCGAAGTGCTCGACGATGCGCTGGGTCAGCCGCCCCTTGCAGTCGACGCAGCCGATGCCGGCGGTCGTGCAGCCCTCGCGCACCCACGCCCGGTCCTCCTCCGTCGAGAAGATCTTGTGCATCGAGTAGACGTTGCAGACCTCGGGGTCGCCGGGGTCGGTGCGCTCGACGCGCTTCTCGTCGGTGACCGCGCGCCCGAGCAGCTTCCTGAGCGGCTTCTCGGTCGTCGCCGACAGCGGGATGTGGTTGCCGAGCGACTTCGACATCTTCTGCTTGCCGTCGAGGCCGAGCAGCTTGGGCGTCTCGGTCAGCTTCGGCTCGCACTCGGGGAACGTCTTGCCCCAGCGGTGGTTGAAGCTGCGCGCGATGCGGCGCGCGATCTCGACGTGCTGCACCTGGTCCTGGCCAACCGGCACGACCTCCGCCTTGTAGAGCAGGATGTCGGCGGCCTGCAGCACCGGGTACTCGAACAGGGCGGCGTTGATGTTGTCCGGCTGGTGCTGCGCCTTGTCCTTGAACTGCGTCATCCGCTCGAGGTCGCCGAAGCCGGTGACCGCGTTCAGCACCCAGCACAGCTCCGTGTGCTCGCGGACGTTCGACTGCACGAACAGCGTGGCCTTCTCGGGGTCGACGCCGAGGGCGAGGATGTCGGCCGCCATGTCGACGACCCGCTTCGACATCTCCTTCGGCGCGTAGTCCTGCGTGATGGCGTGATAGTCGACGACGGCGTAGACGGCGCGGTATTGGTCTTGCAGTGTGACCCAGTTGCGGATGGCCCCGATGTAGTTCCCCAGGTGAAGCTCACCTGAGGGCTGGATCCCGGAGAAGACCGTTTTCATGGGGCTTTCTGTGTACTTGTCACGCGGGACCAGCGTCAATAGACTTTGAATCCTTCGCCGGCCGCTGCCGTCGAAAGAAAGAACCTGGAGGATGTCATGAGGATGCGCCGCCTTCTAACGAGCCTCGGCCTCGCTGGCTTTGCCTTCGCCGCCCAGGCGTGTGTCGTTCGCGACGCAACCCCTGTGAACCCTGGTTACGGTTACGGCTACCAGCAGCAGGGCTATGCATCGGGCGGCGTCTACGTCGGTGAGCCCTCGGCCTACACGGTCTCGAGCCTGCCGCCCGAGCCGCTGTACGAGACCATGACGCCTTCTCCCGGCTACGGCTACGTCTGGATCGACGGCCACTGGGACTGGAATGGCTACGAGTGGGTCTGGGTCTCGGGCCAGTGGACCCAGGACCACGCCGGCTACTACTACGTCCAGCCGTACTACGACTACGGCATCGACGGCGGCTACACGTACACGCCGGGCTACTGGACCTCGCCGGACCGGCTGCCGGCGCGCGCGCAGGTCCGCGATCACCGCGACGGCCGCCCGCAGATCGTGACGGTGCCTCCGCAGATGCCGCCGCGTCCGGGCCGCCCGAACGTCCCGCCGTCGAGCTACCCGCCGCCGCGTTACCCGGGCGCGCCGGACCGCGCGAACGATCCGTCGCGGAACGCGCCGCCGATCATCCCGTCGCGGCCGGTCCCGCCGCAGCGGCCGACGTACACGCCGCCGCCGTCGACGTACCAGCCGCCGATGGCGCCGCCGTCGGCGCCGGTGACGCACCAGCCGCCGCGGTTCAACCCGCCGCCGCCGACCATGGCGCCGCCGGTCCAGCCGACGCCGCCGCGGACGTACGAGCCGCCGCGGTACACGCCGCCGCCGTCGACGA
>DASZXE010000485.1:0-7043 GCA_035546475.1 Kofleriaceae bacterium | reverse complement strand
GCCGCCGACACCGCGCGCCTGCTGGTCGCCGAGCTGCAGGCGCTGCTCGCCCGCCCGTTCGCCGAGGCCGCGCGCGCGCTCGGCGCGTCGCCCGCGCGGGTCGTGCTCCGTCACGCCCTGCCGTCGGCGTGGCCGCTGGTCGCCACCGCGACCGCGCTCACCGCCGCCAGCGCCGTCCTCGCCGAGGCCGCGCTGACCTACCTCGGCCTCGGCGTGCCGCCGCCGACGCCGTCGTGGGGCGAGCTCCTCGCCCAGGCCGGCCAGCACGACCTGCGCTGGTGGCTCTCGATCCCCGCCGGCCTCGCCATCACCCTCACCGCCGCCGCGCTCCTCCGCCTCGCCCGTCGCTGATCGGTCGGCACGGGCCGCCGTCAGACCAGCAGCGCCTCCAGCTCGTCGGCCGCCTCGCCGGCGTAGACCGCGAGCCGCTGCAGCTTCGGCACCGCGTCGCGGCAGCCGGTGAAGCCGACGTTCAGCGTCCCCGCGTAGCTCTGGATCGTGATGTTGAGCGCGTTGCCGTGGTACGGGATCGACAGCGGATAGCTGGCCTCGAGCCGCGCGCCGCGGAAGTAGAGCGGCTGCTGCGGGCCCGGCACGTTCGAGACGACGAGGTTGAACGCCGGCCGCACCAGGTCGCCGAGCCCCGGCACCGGCGCCAGCGACAAGGGCGCCATCAGCAGCGCCGCGTACTGGATGATCGCCGTCCGAGACATCCCCGCCAGCTCCGCCTTCGCGCGCCGCGTGCTCGCCGCCGTCGCGTGCAGCCGCGCGATCGGGTCGTCGAGGTCGGTCGCCAGCGACGCCAGGATGGCGCCGACCGCGTTGCCGCCGCCCGGGTCGTCCTTGGGCCGGATGTTGACCGGGCACATCGTGACGAGCGGCTCGGCCGGCAGCGCGTCGAGCTCGCCGAGCAGCCGCCGCAAGGACGTGCCGACCAGCGCCAGGCAGACGTCGTTCAGGGTCGCGTCCGCCGCCTTGCCGATCGCCTTCACCCGCTCGAGGTCGAGCTGCAAGGTCGCGAAGCGCCGGTTGCGGCTGATCCGCCGGTTCAGGATCGAGCGCGGCGCCTGGTTGGGCGCCACCAGCTCGCGATCGCGCTCGCGGCCGGCGCGCAGGAGCCGCCGCAGCGACGCGCCGACGTCGCGCGCCGCGCTCGCCTGGTCGCGCACGACCGCGGACAGCGCGGCCAGGGTCGCGGCCTCGCCCTCGACGTGCGGCTCGCGCGGCGGCCGCGGCGGCGGCGGCTGCAGGAAGAACATCGGCGTGTCGCGCTCGTCGGGCGACGACGACAGGCTCGACGCCAGCAGCTTCGCGCCGGTGTAGCCGTCCATCAGCGAGTGGTGGACCTTGAAGTAGAGCGCGAAGCGGCCGCCGGTCAGCCCCTCGATGAAGTGGACCTCCCACGGCGGCCGGTGGAAGTCGATCTGCCCCGAGTGCAGCCGCGAGACCAGCACGCCGAGCTCGCGCTCGTCGCCGGGCGAGGGCAGGGCGGAGCGGCGCACGTGGTAGTCGAGGTCGAAGCGGTCGTCGGCGACCCACGACTGGATCGGGCTCTTGAGCGCGCCCGGCCAGCGCAGCCGCAGGTTCCACGGCGACTCGGCGTGCGAGACGTCGCGCAGCTCGTCGACGACCGAGCGCAGCCAGGTCGGCGGCGTGTCGGGCGCCGGCGAGAACGGCAGGAGCGCGCCGACGTGCATCATCGCCTCGCGGCTCTCGCCGGCGAGGAAGAAGGCGTCCATGACGGACAGCTTCTTGCTCATCGCCATCGCCCCCGCAGGCAGACCTCGCGCCACGGGCGTGGCGACGAGCCCCCGGCGTCGTCGTGGACCGCTCGCCGGGGCATCACCGACAGCTTCTCGCCTACCAAGGACGCACCAGGTTCGTGCCGACCATCGCCGGCATCATACCGGCGCGGGGCGCGCCCGGGATGCCCGGTGTCCGCTCTTCACGGGCACGGCGCGGGCACGGGCACGGGCAAGACGGCGAGGCTACGGCAGCCAGTCGGTGTGGACGAAGCCCTCGTCGGGCGCGTCGCTCCGCTGGTACGTGTGCGACCCGAAGGCGTCGCGCTGCGCCTGCGTCAGGTTCTGCGGGAGCTGCGGCGTCCGGTAGCTGTCGTAGTAGGCCAGGCTCGACGCCATCGCCGGCACCGGGATGCCGTGCGCCTGCGCGAGCCCGACCGTGCGCCGCCACGCGCCCTGCGCCGCGTCGATCTGCTTGGCGAGCCCCGCGTCGAGGATGAGGTTCGGCAGCCCCGGGTCGCGCTGGAACGCCTGCATGATCGTGTCGAGCAGCCGCGCGCGGATGATGCAGCCGCCCTTCCAGATCCGCGCCATCTCGTCGAGCTTGATGCCCCAGTTGAACTTGTCGGAGCCGGCGCGGATGAGCGCCAGCCCCTGCGCGTAGGCGACCAGCTTCGCCGCGTAGAGCGCGTCGTGGACGTCCTTCGCCAGCGCGTCGGTGCTGCCGACCGGCGGCGGCGAGTCGGGCCCGCGCAGCACCTCGCTCGCCTTCACCCGCTGCGGCTTGATGCTCGACAGCACGCGCGCGTCGATCGCCGCCGCGATCGACGGGATGGCGACGCCGACGTCGAGCGCGATCTGCGCCGTCCACTTGCCGGTGCCCTTCTGGCCGGCCTGATCGAGCACGTGATCGACGAGCCAGCCGCCGGTGCGCGGATCGACGACCGAGAAGACCTGGCTCGTGATCTCGATCAGGAACGACTCGAGCGGGCCCTGGTTCCACGCCTTGAACGTGCGCGACAGGGCCGGCGGATCCATGCCGCCGACCCGCTTCAGCACGTCGTACGCCTCGGCGATGAACTGCATGTCGGCGTACTCGATGCCGTTGTGCACCATCTTGACGAAGTGGCCGGCGCCGTCGGGGCCGACGTGGGTCACGCACGGGCCGGAGTCGGTGCGCGCGGCGATCGACTCCAGCACCGGTCGGATCCGCTCGTACGCCTCCGCCTTGCCGCCCGGCATCAAGGACGGGCCGTGGCGCGCGCCGTCCTCGCCGCCCGACACGCCGACGCCGAAGAAGTTGAAGCCCTTCGCGGTCAGCCGGTCCTCGCGCCGGCGGGTGTCCTCGAACCACGAGTTGCCGCCGTCGATCACGATGTCGCCGGCCTCGAGCAGCGGCTCGAGCGCGTCGAGCACGTAGTCGACCGGCTTGCCGGCGGTGATCATGATGAGGATGCGGCGCGGGCGCTCGAGCGCGCCGACGAACTCCTGCAGGGTGGCGGTGCCGTGCAGGCGGCCGGGCGCGGCGGCCAGCACCTCGGCCATCATCTCCGGCTCGCGGTTCCAGACGGCGACGGTGTAGCCGTGGTCGGCCATGTTCCAGGCCAGGTTGCGGCCCATGACGCCGACGCCGAGCACGCCGACCTGGTAGGTGTCCTTGCTCACTGTTCTTGTCCTTTCTCTCGAACGGAAGGCGGCAGCGCGCGCGCGGCCGCGTCGTCGACGAACCAGCGGGGCGGGCCGCCCGCGCCGTGTACCCGCGCGGCCGGCAACGTCGGCTGGCCCGCGCGGAGCTGGGCATGGATCTCGGCGAGCCGCGCCGCCTTGGCCTCGCCGCTGACCAGCAGCACGACCTCGCGCGCGGCGGCGAGCGTGCGCGGCGTCATCGTGACGCGCGCGGGCGGCGGCTTCGGGCTGTCGGTGGTGGCCGCCAGCGCCTCGGGATCGAACGGCGGCGTGCCGGGGAACCACGAGGCGACGTGGCCGTCGTCGCCCATGCCGAGCACGACCACGTCGAGCGGCGGCGCGGCGGCGAGCTGCGCCTGGTAGCGGCGCGCGGCCTCGGCGGGCGCCAGCTCCCCCTCGATCCGGTGGACCGCGGCCGGCGGGATCGGCAGCGCGTCGAGCAGCGACTCGCGCGCCATCCGGTAGTTGCTGGCGGCGTCGTCGGGCGGGACGCACCGCTCGTCGCCGAACCAGATGGCGATCGCGCGCCAGTCGATCGGCCGCGCCGCCAGCCGGGCGTGCAGCGCGCGAGGCGTCGAGCCGCCGGCGAGCGCGAGCGACGCCATGCCGCGGGCCGCGATCGCGTCGGCGAGCGCGCGGGCGATCCACGCGGCGGCGCCGTCGGCCAGCGCGGCGGCGTCGGCGTGGACGTGCACCTCGGGCAGGCCCGGCGGCGCCGCGCCCGCGTCGCGGTCGCTCACTTGCGGCCGCTCCAGCGCTCCTGCCACAGCTCGGGATCCGGCAGCGCCAGGTCGTCGGCCTCGGGCGGGCCCCAGGTGCCCGCCTGGTACGGGTGCGGCGGCGCGGCGGCGTCGAGCGCCGGCGTGTAGAGCCGCCACGACTCCTCGACCTCGTCGGCGTGGACGAACAGCGTCTGGTCGCCCTCGAAGACGTCGAGCAGCAGCGTCTCGTACGCCTCCGGCATCGGCGGGAAGCGGTCGTCGTAGCGGAAGCCGAGCGGGATGCGCTCGGTCTTGAACGGCGAGCCCGGCACCTTGACGTCGAAGTGGAGCGAGAAGCCGGCGTCGGGCTGCAGCGTGATGATGAGCTCGTCGGCGGTCTCGTTCTTGGCGCCGAACGAGTCGAACAGCGCCGCCGGCGTCGACCGCAGCCGCACCGCGATCTGGCTGAGCGTCTTCGCCATCCGCTTGCCGGTGCGCAGGTAGAACGGCACGCCCGACCACCGCCAGTTGTCGACGTAGAGCGGCAGCGCGACGAACGTCTCTGTCCGGGAACCGGACGGGATGCCCGGCTCCTGGAGATAGCCGGGCACCTTGACGCCGCCCTCGGCGCCGGCGGTGTACTGGCCGCGCACGACCCGGGCCGGATCGATCTTGCGGGTCGACCGGAGCACCTTGATCTTCTCGTAGCGGATCGCGTCCGCCTGGTACGCCGACGGGATCTCCATCGCGACCAGCGTGAAGAGCTGGGTCAGGTGGTTCTGGACCATGTCGCGGAACGCGCCCGCGCGGTCGTAGTAGCCGGCGCGGCTGCCGACGCCGAGGTCCTCGGCGACCGTGATCTGCACCGCCTCGACCCGATCGCGGTTCCACACCGACTCGAAGATCGTGTTGGCGAACCGCAGCACCATCAGGTTCTGGACCGTCTCCTTCCCGAGGTAGTGATCGATCCGGTAGATCTGGTTCTCGTGGAAGTGGCGGTGGATCTGGCGGTTGAGCTCGACCGCGGAGTCGAGGTCGTGGCCGAACGGCTTCTCGACGATGACGCGGGTCCAGCCGTTCGAGCGGGCGAGACCGGCGCCGCCGAGGCCGTCGATCGTCTGCACGAAGACCTGCGGCGGCAGCGCCAGGTAGAAGGCGCGGTTGCCGGGCAGGCCGTTCTGGCGCTCGAGCTCGGCGAGCCGGTGGGCGAACGCCTCGAAGTCGGCCGGCGTGCCGTCGCCGATCGCGTGGTAGTGGAAGTGGTCGCCGACCAGCCGCTCGATGTCGGCCGGCTCGACCCCGGCGGTGGTGAGCGCCTCGCGGGCGAGCTTGCGGTAGCCGTCGTCGTCCATCTTGTCGATGGCGACGCCGATCACGTGCGACCGCGGATCGAGCTCTCCGTTGCGGACGAGCCGGGCGAGCGCCGGGAGGAGCTTGCGTCGCGCCAGGTCGCCGGTACCACCGAAGATCACGCACAGGCTGGGGTCGGGAAGGCTGCTCATCGGCCCCGACGTTACGCCTGTCCCGGCCCGCTGTAATGCCGGGGCGGGTGCAGACCTCATCCGGCATGAACGCCTCGACCGCTCCCGCTCCCGCCGAGAAGAGCCCCCACGTCGCGCCGCTGTCGGGCGCCCAGCTCGGCGCGCTCCTCGCCGAGCGCGGGGTCACCCTCATCGACTTCACCGCCGCCTGGTGCGGCCCCTGCAAGCAGCTCGCGCCGGTGCTGGCCGAGCTGGCGCGCGACTACGACGGCCGCGCCCGCTTCGTCGCCGTCGACGTCGATCACGAGCCGGCGGTGGCCCAGGCCTTCCGCGTCACCGCCATGCCGACGATGGTGCTGGTGCGCGACGGCCGCGAGGTCGGCCGCATGGTCGGCTCGCGCGCGCGCAAGGTCGTGGCCGGCGCGGTCGATCGCGCGCTCCGCGGCGACGTGGCGATCACCGGCGCCTGACCAGCGCGCGGCGCGGCGCGGGGCAGTTCGGGGCGGCGCGCCGCCGCGCGGCTCAGAGGGTTGGCCAGAATGCCAACCCTCTCGTCGATCGATCGGCCTCGGGGGTGACCCCGAGCCCGATCTCCACACAGAACAACCCCGGCCCGAGCTGCGCTCGGGGCCTCAGGCCGTCGCGCCGTCGTCGGTGGCCTGCATGCAGGCCTCGAGCTGCTTGCGCGCGCGGTGGAGCAGCACCGCGACGTGGCCGGGCGTGAGCCCGAGGGCGCGCGCGGCGTCGGCGCCGGAGACCTCCTCGAGCACGCGCAGCGCGACGACCTGCCGGTGGACCTCCGGCAGGCCGGCGAGGCAACCGCCGAGCTGCGCGCTGGTGGCGGCGCCGACGAGGACCTCGTCCGGGCGCCGGACATCGACCAGGTCGGCGTCGTCGAGCTCGCGGTGGGGCAGGGCGCGGTGGCGGCGCCGCCGCAGGTTGCGCGCGGCGTTGCGGACGATCGCGGTCAGCACCCGCGCCGCGTCGTCGGGGCGCTCGCGCAGCGAGGCCGCGTCGGGCCGGTCGAGCAGCGTCCGGAAGCCGTCCTGCACCGCGTCGAGCGCGTCGTCGCCGCCCAGCCCCTCGTGGCGCGCCACCGCCGCCAGCCGCCGCGTGTGAGCGCGCGCCAGGTCGCCGATCCATTCGCTGCACGAGCAGGGCGGATTCATGGCCTGAACGGCAAGGTCTCCAGGCCCGGCATCATTACACGCGCTACCTTCGGCGGCATGCGCACCCTGCCTCGCGCCGTCCCGGCGCTCGTCGCCCTGGCCCTCGTCGGCTGCGGCGGCCCCGCCGCGAAGCCGGCCGCCCCCTCGCCGCCCCCGGCGCCCACCGCCGCCATCGTCACCACGCCGACGCCGCCCCCGGCGGTGCCCGCGGCCGCGCCGCCGGCCGAGCCGGAGCTGCCGCTGTGGCCGGCGGTCAAGCGCGGC
>DASZXE010000484.1:0-2737 GCA_035546475.1 Kofleriaceae bacterium | reverse complement strand
CGACGGGTCGAGCTCGACGAGGTACTGGACGTCGCCGAGCAGCGCGCGGCCGCGCGACGTGCCCTCGACGTCGAGCGTCACCTGCGTGCCGCCGCGCACCTCGATCACCTCGCCGATGCCGGGCACCGTCGACTGCGCCATGCCGTCGGCGGTGGTGATGACGTCGAACGCGGCGATGTCGGCGACCTCGACCGGCAGGTAGTCGACCTCGTAGCCGTAGCGATCGATCGCGACCAGGTCGGCGAGCCCCGCGCCGTTGCCGGCGATGCGGAAGGTCGGCTCGCCGGCGAGGCCGTCCGACGAGATCACGTCGACGATCCACGGCGCGCTCGACACGAGCTGCAGGTCCGACACGTCGACGCCGGCCGTGCCGCTCATCGTCAGGTCGAAGGTGCCGCCGACCGCGATGCCGTCGTCGAGATCGCAGCCGGGCAGGCCGCAGTTCGACGGGGTGAGCTGCACCTTGCCGAGGCGGCCGTTCTCGACCTCGTTCCAGTTGCAGGCGGCGAGCGAGACGAGCGGGATCGCGAGGAGGAGGGGAAGCTGGCGGTTGCGCATGGCGACGGTGAGAGCAGCCGCCGTGCCAGCCGCGGAACGCCGTTCGCGCGGGCACTTGCGCGAGCGCGGCGCCGGCCCGGTCGGGCCACCGTCAACGGCCGGTGACACCCGTGGTGTGCCGAGCGTGGCGGCAGCGTCCGGCGCGCTATCCTGTCCGCCGATGGCCATCCTCAAGATCGCGCAGATCGGGCACCCGGTGCTCCGCCAGCGGGCCGCCGAGGTCACCCGCGAGGAGCTGGCGACGCCGGCGATGCAGCAGTTCATCGACGACCTGATCGAGACGATGCGCGACGCCAGCGGCGCCGGCCTCGCCGCGATCCAGGTCTACCGGCCGGTGCGCATCTGCGCGATCGAGGTCGGCGACAACCCGCGCTACCCGTACAAGCCGCGCATCCCGCTGACCGTGCTGGTCAACCCGGTCTTGACGCCGCTCACCGACGAGACGTTCGACAACAACGAGGGCTGCCTGTCGGTGCCGAACCTGCGCGGCGACGTGCCTCGCTTCGCCCGCCTGCGCGTGCAGGCGTGGGACCGCCACGGCGAGCCGATCGATCGCGAGGTCGCCGGCATCAGCGCCGGCACCTACCAGCACGAGGTCGATCACCTCGACGCCACGCTGTTCATCGACCGGGTCCGCGACCCGCGCACGTTCACGACGTGGGCGGAGTTCGACCGCCACCACCGCGAGGCGTTCATCGCGCGGGTGGCCGACGTCGTCGCCCGCCACGGCTCGTAGCCGCCTGGGCCGCGCGCGGCCGCCGGCCGCTGTAGGATGGGCCATGGCCGCACCCAAGCGGCGCGCCTCGCGCGCCGTCAAGCCCGCCGCACCGACGAAGCCCGTCAAGGCCGCACCCCGGGCTGCGCCGAAGGCACCGAAGCCGCCGAAGGCCCCGAAGCCGCCGAAGGCCCCGCGGGCCGCGCGCCGCCAGAAGGAGCCGGCCGAGCCGCCGCCGCCGGTGATCGAGGTCCGTCGCATCCACCGGCGCGATCTCAACCGGGTGTGGGAGTTCCTCAAGGTGTCGTTCGCCCACGTGAACCTGCAGACCGTCGAGTACCAGCGGCCGCGCTCGAAGCGCCGCTTCGACAAGACCTACGACGAGGAGGGCATCGACCAGCTCGTCTTCGAGGTCGGCGACCAGATCGTCGCCTACGCCGAGTGCGCGCACGAGGTGGTCGGCTCCGACAACTGGATGAACGAGAGCTACTTCGAGCGGCGCCACATGCGGCCGCTGTTCGTCGAGGAGCTGGCGGTCCACCCCGACTGGAACGGCCGCGGCGTGGGCAGCTTCGTGCTCGAGCAGCTCCACCACCTGGCCAAGGTGCGCGGGCTCTCGCACCTCGTGCTCGAGGTCGCCGAGAACAACGAGCACGCGCTGACCTGGTACCGCAAGCGCGGCTTCCGCAAGCTCGACGCGGCGATCTTCCTGGCGTCGTCGGTCGACAACGAGCCGGAGCTGCTGCCGCCCAAGCCGATCACGTCGGTGCCGGCGGCGGCGGTGGTGCCGGCGGCCGCGGGCGAGGTCGCGGCCGCGCCGCCGGCCGAGGAGTGAGTCAGGCGGCGGACGGCCCGGGCAGCTCGGCGGCGAGGAGGTCGACGAGCGGACCCGGCGCGTCGAGGTGGAGCCAGTGGCCGGCGTCGAGCGTGTGGGTGTGGACGCGCGCGGCCGGCGGCAGCGCGGCGAGGCGCGCGCGATCGTCGGCGCCGATCACGTTCGAGCGCGCGGCGACGACGACGTGGACGTCGCCGGCGAGCGCCGGATCGGTGAGCGCGGACCACAGATCGACGCGCAGGTAGTCGAGCACGAGCTCGCGGATCGCGGGCAGGTCGAGGCGCAGGCGCAACGCGCCGCCGTCGGGCACCAGGTTCATCGCCAGCCACTGCGCGAGCGCGGCGGTGTGGCCGCGCGCCTGCATCGCCGCCACGAAGTCGTCGCGGCGCGGCCACGGGCGATCGAGCGCGACCAGCGACGCCCAGACGTCGCGCACCTCGTTGTCGGGACCTTCCCACGCATCGGGCCAGGCGCCCGGCCGCGCCGACGGCGACGCGTCGAGCACCCACGTCTGCGCGAGCGCCGCGCCGGTGCCGCGCAGCGCGAGCACGCACTTGCCGCCGAAGCTGTGGCCGAGCGCGGCCTGCACCGGCCGGCCGGCGGCCGCCTCCTCGGCGAGCAGCGCGGCG
>DASZXE010000483.1:0-2634 GCA_035546475.1 Kofleriaceae bacterium | reverse complement strand
GCCGGCCTGGCCGGGGTCGCGTGCGCCGTCGTGCTGGGCCGCGGCCCGCCGCCGGTGCCGCCCGCGCCGGCGCCCGAGGAGCCCACGCTCGAGCTCATCGGCGGCGCCGTGCAGCCGGCGCGGCTCCTCGAGCGCTACCGCCACCTCCCGGCGAGGCAGCGCGTCACCAGCGGAACGACAGCGACGCGGCGCGCGGCCCGACGGCGACCGCGACGTCGGTCACCGGCAGCGGCCGCTTGCGATGGAGGAAGTACGGCACCGCGAAGCCGAAGCCGGCGCCGACCGCCCAGCCGGTGAGGACGTCGCTGGCCCAGTGGCGATCGCCGGCGATGCGCAGGTAGCCGGTGCCGAGCGCGAGCCCGACGCCGCCGATCCAGATCGCGGGCGCGAGCCGGTAGTGGCGCAGGCTGGCGACGGTGCCGGCGCTGACCGCGAGGCTCATCGTCAGCGACGAGTGCCCCGAGAAGAACGACAGGTTGTTCTCCTGCGGCGACGCGGTGAGCGGCTTGTCGGCGGGGGCGAGCGCGTGGACGAAGGGGCGCTCGCGGCCGGCGGCGATCTTGACGAGGTCGGTGAAGTCGGAGGCCAGCACCGCCGACTCGACGACGATGAGGCCGTCGGTCCACCAGCGGCGGCCGCTCCACGGCTGCGGGCCGCGGTCCTCGAGGATGCCGGCGAGGCCGACCGCGCCGACGATCGCGACCGGCGTGACGACGTACCCGGCCCAGTTCGACAGGCCGGCGGCGGAGTCCGGGTTCGACCAGCGCAGGTGATCGCGGATCGAGCGATCGAAGCCGTCGGTGCCGCACCAGCGGCAGTCGTCCGGCGACAGCGGCGCCTTGAAGACGGTCTCGGCGAGGACGAAGACGAGGCCGCCGCCGACCAGCAGCGGCACGTCCTGCTTCGGGCGCAGCACGAGCTCGTCGGCGGCGGCCGGGCGTGCCGGGCCGGCGGTGGCGGCCGTGGCCGCGGCGACGAGCGCGGCGACCGCGGTGCGCCTCACGGCTTCCAGGCGCGGTCGATGAGCTGCTCGGGCGTACCGGCCTCGCCGGCCTTGCGCAGCCCCTCGAGCTCGGGTGGCAGCGCGATGTCGCGGCCGGCGGGTCGGTGGCCGCTGCGATCGAAGACGATGGCGAACGCGACCTCGCCGGTCACGGTGGGCGCGGGGGCCAGCGTCATGCGGCCGGCGAGGTCGGCGCGGGCGTGGTCGTTGCCGGGCTTGCCGGGGGCCGCGACCCACGCGTGCAGCTTGCGGCCGGGCCGGATCGCGAGCCAGACGACGACCGTGTCGCCGAGCGCGCCCTTCTCCGCGCCGTCGACGGCGGCGATCGCGGCCTTGGCCGCGTTGACGAGCGGCTCCATCGGCTTGGCGCCCGCGCCGGCCGCCCGCGCCTGGAACTCCTTCGGATCGGTGAGCACGTCGATGCCGACGAGCTGCAGCGTCCCGTCGCCCTGCGGCGTCCCCACCGGCTTCGGCGGCGGCAGCATGATCTCCGCCACGCCCGCGTCGTCGATGACCACCTTCACCGCCGGGCCCGCGCCGGCGTCGATCGCCACCGCCGACCCCGCCGCCGTCCCGGTCCCTGATCCGGCCTTCGCCCCCGCCGTCTCCGGCTTCTGGTTACAGGCGGCAGCCAGCGCGAGCGCCAGCACCGGCGCAACGATCATCGAGCGACGCGACATCGCCGCCCAATCTACACCTCCCCGCCCCCCCGCGCCGTCCCGCCAGACGCGAGCCGCCTCCCCAGCGGCGGACCGTCGCCCCGAGGTCACCTGACCGAATAGCGCACAAGTCGCTGCCGCAGACCGCTCGTGCAGGGCAGCGGCCCTTCCTACGCGCGGAGAACCTCATCGGAAGGGCGAGGAATGTGCTGTCCAGTGAGAACCTCCAGCCGTTGAAAGATCCACTCTTCGGGAACAGGCACCAAGGCCTCGTAGATTGCTCTTCCATGTCGTCGACGCTCGAGGAGAGGCCGAAACCCAGCGCCGCAGCCGCCCGCGCTCTTTCGAAGTAGCGAATCCCTTCGTCGCTGGGATCTCCGTCTCCGTCCTCGTCCACGGTGGCACCATACAGTCTATCCAGATCCTTCGTGAGAAGGTCCAGTTGCTGTCGCATCAGCTCGTCAGTCGCTGCCGTACCTCGTAATACCGAAATTGCGCGATCGATGAGATCGCCAGTCAGGTCCGTCACTTCCACGGCACGCTCGCAGATCGCCAGCACGGCGCTTCGCTGGAAGGCGTGCGGCGCGTGCCGGAATGCTTCGGAGAGCGTCGGGTACTGAAAGGCGAGGCGCGACGACATGGTCGATGGGGCGCCGGAGCGGTGGTGCCGGCGCGAGGGGTCAGTCGCGGCGGGGGCCGAGGCCGTACTTCTTGACCTTGTCGAGGAGGGTGACGCGGCTGGTGCCGAGGCGGCGGGCGGCCTCGCTCTGGTTGCCGCCGACGGCGGCGAGGGTGCGCGCGATGACGTTGCGCTCGAAGGCCTCGACTTGCTCGCGGAGCGAGGGGCCGCCGTCGGGGGCGGACAGCGGCTCGGCGTCGGCCTCGACCGCGGCGTCGGCGATCGCGCCGGAGGTGAGACCCGCGGTCGCGGCGGCGCCGGCGACCCCGTGCGCTGCGGCCCCGGTCACGCCA
>DASZXE010000482.1:0-5180 GCA_035546475.1 Kofleriaceae bacterium | reverse complement strand
CGTCGCGCCCGACCTCGCGCGGCCCCGCGCGCGGCGGCAATCGCGGCCCGCGCCGCTGATCGCCGCGCCCCCGCCGGCCAGCCGCCCCCGGCCCTGTGCTAGCGTCGCCGCAGCATGGAGCTTCGCGCGCTCACCATCCTCGACTCGCTGCAGCCCCAGCTCACCGGCTTCCTGCAGACCGTGTGCGCCGGCTTCATGCCGCTCGAGTTCGAGGCCGCGATGTTCCTCGAGATCGCGCCCGGCATCGCCATCAACCAGCTCACCGACGTCGCCCTCAAGGCCACGTCGTGCCGCCCCGGCATGCAGATCGTCGAGCGCGCCTACGGCATGCTCGAGCTCCACGACGAGGACAAGGGCCAGGTCGAGGCCGCCGCCGCCGCCGTGCTCGGCCGCATGGGCAACAAGCCCGAGGATCGCCTCAAGCCGCGCATCGTCTCGTCGCAGATCATCACCGGCATCCAGGGCCCGCAGAGCCAGCTCATCAACCGCATGCGCCACGGCGACATGATCGTCGCCGGCCAGACCCTCTACATCCTCGAGGTCCACCCGGCCGCCTACGCCGCCCTCGCGTGCAACGAGGCCGAGAAGGCCGCGCCGATCCACGTGCTCGAGATGATCTCGTTCGGCGCCTTCGGCCGCCTCTGGCTCGGCGGCTCCGAGGCCGAGATCGCCGAGGCGGTCAAGGCCGCCGAGGGGGCGCTCCGCGGCGTCACCGGCCGCGACAACACCGGCAAGTAGCGGCCCGCCGGGCGGCGTTCACCTGTCGCCCCCCGATCGGGCAGGCACGGTGGGCTCGGCGCCTCGCCCCGCTTATAGTCCATCGATGCCGACCTTCACCCCGCCCGAGCTCTCCGCGCCCTTCGCCCCCGGCGGCGAGGCCGCGATCGACGCCACGCTCGCGCAACGCCTGCTGTCGATCGCCCTCGGCTCCGGCGGCGACGCGGCCGACCTCTACTTCGAGTTCCGCGTCACCGCCGACTACTCGCTGCAGGAGGAGCAGGTGAAGAGCGTCGGCCGCGGCGTCACCCTCGGCCTCGGCGTCCGCGTCACCAAGGGCGACGCCACCGGCTACGCCTACACCGAGGACCTCGCCTGGGAGCGCATGGCCCACGCCGCGCGCATCGCCGGCCAGATCGCGGCCGGCGGCGGCACGCCCAACCCGATCTCCGCCAGCCCGGTCGCCATCCCCGACTTCTATCCGGTGCAGCGCCCGTCGCTCCTCGAGACGCCGTACGACAAGCTCGCCCTCCTGCGCGCCGCCGACAAGGCCGCGCGCGCCGTCGACCCGCGCATCGTCAAGGTCGAGGCGTCGTTCGTCGAGCAGATCAAGGAGATCCTCGTCTTCACCTCCGACGGGACGATGGCGCGCGACGTGCTGCCGCTCATGCGCTTCGGCGTCTCGGTCGTCGCCGAGGACCAGGGCAAGCGGCAGGGCGGCAGCTCCGGCGGCGGCGGCCGCTACGGGCTCGACTACTTCGCGCAGGCCGAGAAGGACGCCGCCGCCCACGGCCGCGAGGCCGCGCGGGTCGCGCTGGCGATGCTCGACGCCCGCGACGCCCCCGCCGGCGAGATGCCGGTCGTCCTCGGGCCAGGCGACTCCGGCATCCTCCTCCACGAGGCGGTCGGCCACGGCCTCGAGGCCGACTTCAACCGCAAGGAGACCTCGAACTACTCGGGGCAGATCGGCAAGCAGGTCGCGTCGCCGCTGTGCACCGTCGTCGACGACGGCACCATCGGCTCGTCGCGCGGCTCGATCAACGTCGATGACGAGGGCAACGCCGGCCAGAAGAACGTGCTCATCGAGAACGGCATCCTGGTCGGCTACATGCACGACCGGATGAGCGCGCGCCACTACGGCATCAAGGCGACCGGCAACGGCCGCCGCGAGTCGTTCCGCTCGATGCCGCTGCCGCGCATGACGAACACGCTGCTGATGCCGGGCACCAGCACGCACGACGAGATCATCGCGTCGGTGAAGCGCGGCATCTACGCCAAGCGGTTCAGCGGCGGCCAGGTCAACATCTCGAACGGCGACTTCGTCTTCAGCCTGACCGAGAGCTACCTCATCGAGGACGGCAAGCTGACCGCGCCGCTCAAGGGCGTGAACCTGATCGGCAACGGTCCCGACGTGCTGCGCAAGGTCGACATGGTCGGCGACGACTACCAGCTCTCCGACGGCATCTGGACCTGCGGCAAGGATGGCCAGTCGGTGCCGGTCGGCGTCGGCACGCCGAGCGTGCGGATCGCCAGCATCACCGTCGGCGGGACCCAGGCGTAGGCAGGCAAGGACAAGATGAGCGCATCCCTCCCCGACAACCTGGTACCCGAGCTGGTCGACGTCGCGACGCGCGTCGTCGAGCTGTGCAAGCGGGCCGGCGCCGACGACGCCGAGGTCCTCGTCCGCGACGGCAGCGAGCTGACGGTGAAGGTCCGCATGGGCCAGCCGGAGCTCGTGCAGGAGGCCGGCAGCCGCGCGATCGGCCTGCGCGTCTTCAAGGACGGGCGGCGCGCGGTGACCTACTCGTCGGACCTGCGCGACAGGCCGCTGGCGGCGTTCGTCGCCGAGAGCGTGGCGCTGGCCGAGCTGGCCGAGCCCGACCTCGCGGCGCGCCTGCCCGACCCCGACGAGCTGGCGACGAAGCTCCCGGAGCTGGATCTCTACGACGCCGCGGTCGGCGAGGTCGACGCCGCCTACGCGATGAAGCAGGCGCTCGCCGGCGAGCACGCGGCGCGCGGCTACGACGCGCGGGTGACGAACTCGGAGGGCGCGACCTGGTCGCGCACGGTCGGCGCGACCGCGTTCGCGACGTCGGGCGGCTTCGCCGGCGGCTATCGCGGCAGCTACGCCTCCTTGTCGGTCGAGCCGCTGTGCGACGACCCGAGCGACCCGGCGAACCCGAAGAAGCGCAACGGCTACTGGTGGACCGCGGACCGGTTCCTGGCGCGGCTCGAGGACTCGGAGGCGGTCGGGCGCGAGGCGGCGCGGCGCACGGTGGCGACGCTCGGCTCGAAGAAGATCCCGACGCAGGAGTGCGCGGTCGTGTTCGACCCGGAGGTCGGCCGCTCGATCGTCGGGACGATCTTCTCGGTGGCGAACGGCTCGTCGTTCTGGCGCAAGTCGAGCTACCTCATCGGCCGCGAGGGGACGCAGGTCGCGTCGCCGCTGGTGACGGTCGTCGACGATCCGCTGATCCCGCGGGCGCCGGGCTCGCGGCCGTTCGACGGCGACGGCCTGCCGACGCGTCGCAACGTGGTGATCGACGCGGGCGTGCTCGGCAGCGTGCTCTGCGACGTCTACAGCGCGCGGAAGCTCGGGCGGAAGTCGACCGGGTCGGCGGGGCGCGGCGTGGGTGGCAACCCGGGGCCGACGACGTCGAACCTGATCATGCAGCCGGGCACGATGTCGCGCGAGGAGCTGCTGCGGCAGACCGGCCGCGGCCTGTACGTGACGTCGATGATGGGGTTCGGGTTCAACCCGGTGACCGGCGACTTCTCGCGCGGCGCGGCCGGCTTCTGGATCGAGGACGGCGTGCTGACGTTCCCGGTCAGCGAGATCACGATCTCCTGCAACTTCGACGACCTGCTGAAGCGGATCGACGCGCTGGCCAGCGACCTCGACCTGCGCAGCTCGACGGCCTGCCCGACCTTCCGCGTGTCGAGCATGACGATCGCCGGCACCTCGGCCTAGCTCGCTTCACTCCGCCGGATCGAGGCCCTCGTGCAGGCAGACCTGCCGGATGAGCGGCTGTCGACCGGGCACGAGCTGGTAGTACCGGCGGGCCCTCTTCGCGTCGTGCACGTGGCAGGCCGCGAGGCCGGCGATGAGCCAGCTCCTGTCCTGCTCCGGGACGTGGCCCGGCGCGGTCAGCGCCTGCTCCGCCAGCAGGAGCGCGCGCTGCCACTGTTGCGCGTGCGCGGCGTCGTCGGCGTCGGACAGCAGAGACACCGCGGAGCGCTCGAACATCGGGATCGCCGGCGGCGCCACGGTCCGCTGCGTCGTCGTCGGCGGCGTGGCAGGCGGTGCGTGCGGCGCGGTCGCGCTGCCGCTGCCGCTGCCGGCGGCCTGGCCGTCCTCGTCGTCGGAGCCGTCGTCGGAGGCGAACACGAACGGGTAGGTGACGGCGAGCGTGCCGTCGGAGCGCATCGGCGGCAGGACGACGCTCTCGAGCGTGGCGCCGAGGCACTCGTCGAACGACTTCATCGCCGCCTGGCCCGCCGGCGACGTCAGCTCCACGGCCGCGCCGCCGCTGCCGCTGCCACTGCCGCTGCCCGTCGCCGGCGGTGCGAAGTCGAGCTCGGTCGGCTGCTGGTCGTCGATGCTGACGACCGTGCCGATGTCCGGCTCGGTCTCGACGATGAGGTGGGCCACGACCTTGCCGTCGACCATCACCCCCTTGTCGAGCAGCTCCTGCTGGTAGCAGTCGGTGAGCATCGGGATCGTCTCGCGCACGCCGTCGCGGATCTCCTCCTTCTTCAGCGGCAGCGGCGCCGCCTCGTCGGTGTCGGCGCCGACCGCGATCGCGCCCGCGTCGCGCGCCGGTGTGCTGCCGGCCTGCGCCGCGCGCCGCGCCTGGGCCGCCACGATCGCCTTCGCGACCTGCTCGCGCAGCCCGCGGTCGCGCGTCGCGTGCGCCACCGGCGTCGGCCTCGGCGGCGCCGGCGGCTGCTCCGGCGCGAACGCGACCTGCTGGCCGGCCTCGACCGTGCGCGGCGCGCCCGCGGTCGGACGCACGTGCGCCTTGCCCTCGTAGACCGCGACGACGACCCCGGCGGCCACCAGCGCGGCGCCGCCGATCGCGAGACTCCTCTTGTCCACCGGATCCTCCTCGGTTGCTGGTTCGTGCGCGGGCCTCGGCGCGATCGACAGCCGCACCGGCTCGGGGCCGGCGTCGACGACGGCGAGCGGCGTCGCCAGCCGCAGCCGCGCGCCGCCGCGGCTCCGGTACTCGACGGCGCCGGCGCTCTGCGTGATGGCCAGCTCCGGCTGCGGATCGGCGCCGTCGCCGGCGACCCGCTGCCAGCGCACCAGCGCGCCCGGCGTCGCGACCGCGGTGACGCCGTCGCCGAGGTCGATCGGCGCGTCGCCCGCGATCGCCGTGGTGCCGCCGCCGGCGGGCTTCGCCTCGCGCGCGGGCCGGGCCACCAGCCACCACGTCGCCGCCGCCGCGATCGCCGCGCCG
>DASZXE010000481.1:0-1774 GCA_035546475.1 Kofleriaceae bacterium | reverse complement strand
GTGGCGGGTGCTCATCGCCGGGAACAGGTGGTGCTCGGTGTGGTAGCCGAAGCCGAGCGTCACCCAGTCGCACAGCCGCGGCACGGTGACGCTGAGCGAGTTGACCAGCGGGTCGTTGATCGGGCCGGTCAGCGGGCTGAGGCCGTGGTTGGTGAGGATGAACGCCATCACGATCCAGTTGGCGACCACCAGCGGCAGCACGAAGACGAACAGGAAGGCGAGCGGGCCGACCAGCCAGCCGACGGTCGCCCACAGCGCGATGCCGGCGGCGGTCTCGGCGATGGCGCCGAGGTGCGCGCGGCGGCTCATCCAGCCGCGGCGGCGGGCGGCGAGCAGGATCTGCGTGCTCTGGCCGGTGAAGCCGAACAGGAGGCTCAGCACGCCGGTCCAGCGCCGCGCGCCGAGCGAGAAGCGATCGGTCACCACCCGCACGACCCGGCTGCGCTGGTAGGCGGGCAGCATCGGGTACATGTCGGGATCGAGCGCGGGATCGTTGGTGTGCGCGTGGTGCTCGCGGTTGTGCCAGACCTTCCACAGGGCCGGCGACAGCACGAACGGCAGGAAGCAGAACCAGGTGACGACGTGCTTGAGGCGCCGTCCGCGCAGGGTGCCGCCGTGGGCGGTCTCGTGGCCGACGAAGGTGGTCCCGGCGAAGCTGATGCCGAGCGCGAGCGACGCGACCGGCAGCAGCGGCCAGGGGACGACGCCGTGGGCGACCGCCACGATGATCGCGGCGATGAGGGCGGCGTGGACGGGGAGCCAGAGCAGGCGCGAGCGCGCCGGGGCGAACGCGCCGGCGGGCAGGAGCGGTCTGAGCTCGCGGACGTACCGCGAGGTGGGATGCAGTTGCATGGATCGAGCATGCGCCGTTCCGCGCGAACGACCATCAGGCGCCGGTCATGGTCGCGTCACGGTGGTGCGAGGTGATGGTGCGAACGTGACGGGGAGGTAGGCGCCCGCGCAGGTGGTGCGATGCGCTGGCGCGATCGTGACGCGTCACGACGGCGCCGCGGGTGACGCGGTCAGCCGGTTGGCGAGAACGAAGCCTCTCGTCGATGCGATCGGCCTCGGGTCGGGGGAGGCTCAGCCGAGCCGCTCGACGAGCGTCGCGACGCCGAGGCCGGCGGCGCCGCTGACCGCCGCGACGCCGAAGCGGCCGCCGCGCTCCTCGAGGAGCGCCACCAGGTTGCCGAGGAGGATCGCGCCGGTCGCGCCGAACGCGTGGCCGAGGGCGATCGTCCCGCCGCGCACGTTCAGGCGATCCTCGCCGACGTCGAGATCGCGGGCGAAGCGGAGGCAGAGCGCGGCGAAGGCCTCGGCGAGCTCGAAGACGGCGACGTCGGCGGCGCGCAGGCCGGCGCGCGCGAGCACCTTCTCGACCGCCTCCTGCCCGGCGGTCAGCATCAGCAGCGGATCGCCGGCGCAGGTCGCGCTGGCCACGAGGCGCGCTCGCGGGCGCAGTCCGTGCGCGGCGGCGGCGCGGGCCGACATGACGACGACCAGCGCCGCCGCGTCGGCCAGCGCGGGCGACGACGCGGCGGTGTGCAGGTGCTGCACATGCCCGAGGCGCGCCAGCGCCGGCACGCGCGCGAGCAGGAGCGCGTCCTGGCCCTCGGCGCCCAGCGCGGCGAAGGCCGGCGGGAGCGCGGCCGGATCGCGCGGGGCCCAGCGGCGCAGCTCGTCGTCGCCGAGGCCGCCCGCCGGGATGATCGTGTCGACGGCCCCGCGCCGCGCCCGCGCGCGGGTCGCCATCGCGTAGGCGTCGAGCGCCTCG
>DASZXE010000480.1:0-15302 GCA_035546475.1 Kofleriaceae bacterium | reverse complement strand
GGCACGTCGCGCAGGTGGACGAGGCGGCCGTCGCGCGCCGCCTCGCCGGCGAGCCCCTCGCCGGGCGCCAGCCGCTCGCGGCCCTCGCGCCCCTCGAGCGCGTGGCCGGCGACGCGGTGGAGACCGTCGGGCTCGCGGGCGTAGACCGCGCCGACCCGGGCGCCGAGCGCCGGCACCAGGCTGTCGAGGATCGCCTCGCCGATGCGGTCGACGCGCAGGTCGGCCTGCAGCCTGCCGGCGAGCGCGACCTGCTGGCGGCGGATCCAGCTCTCCGCGTCGACGATGCGGAAGTCGCGCGACGCCAGCCAGCCGAGCATCGCGAGCATCGCGAGCAGGAGCGCCGCGCCGCCGAACATCACCACGCGCGACGAGCGGGAGGCGTCGTCCCAGTCGTCGGTCCGCGCCTTCATCAGCCGCTGCTCGGTGGAGATCATCGCCTCGACCTGGTCCTCGATGTCGCGGCCGATCTGGAAGCCGCGCGCCTGCCGGACCAGCTCGAACGCGGCGTCGCGGTCGCCGCGGTCCACCGCCGCCACCCCCTGGTCGAGGAGCGCGAGGCGGGCGCGCACCGCCGGCTCGATGCGGTCGACGTGCTGCTGCTGCTCCGGGTTGTCGGCGGTCAGCGCGCGCACGCGCACGAGCGCCGGATCGAGCTCGGCGCGCGCGGTGTCGTAGAGCTGCCGGTAGCTGCTGCTGCCGGCGATGAGGTAGCTGCGCTGCGCGGACTCCGCCTCGCGCAGGTGGAGCGGCACGTCGGCCAGCGCGCGCAGCACCTGGTGCGTGTGCTGGATCAGCCCGACGGCCTCGCCGCGGGCCGCCATCGACTGCCAGGTGACGAAGGTGATCGCCAGCGTCGCACCGACCGCGGCGATGAGCGCGGCGAGCGTCTTGGGCGGGAGGATCGCTCGTGCGCGGCGTTCGCGCCGCTCGGGACTGACAGGCACGCTGCCGGCGCGCTGCGAACCGCGTGCCACGCGCGCACACCGACAGCCTTGTCGAATCAAGTAGATACGCGGCCGTTCGCGCCGGCGCGTGGCACATCCGCACGCCCGTGCGCCATTGCCACGGTGCCCGGAGACGCGCGTGTCACCTCGCGGCGCCTATACTGCTCGTCTCCGATGCCGACCCAAGCGAGTCATTCCGGCATCCACCGGGTCGTCGACCTCATCGGCCCCGAGCTCGGCGGCGCCGTCCCCGCGCCGGTGGAGCTCGCGCGCGACGCCGCGCCGACGACCACGCCGGCCACGGCCAGCAGCCAGGCGTCCGGTGGCGCCGAGCAGGGCCGCACGCCGCCGCATCCAGGCGCGGGCCCGGTCACCACGACCGACCTCGGCGCACCCGAGCTGTACCTGAACCGCGAGCTGACCTACCTCGGCTTCTGCGACCGCGTGCTGCACGAGGCCGAGGACGAGCGGCTGCCGTTGCTCGAGCGCCTGAAGTTCGTCGCGATCGTGTCGAGCAACGTCGACGAGTTCTTCCAGAAGCGGATCGGCGGCCTCAAGCAGCAGGTCGGCGCCGGCTTCCACATGGCGACCCCCGACGGCCGCACCCCGCTCCAGCAGATCGACGACTGCCTGCGCTACCTGCTCCACCTCGAGAAGCGGCGCGCGGCGATCCTCGACGGCGTGCTCGGCGCGCTGCGCGGCGCCGGCGTCGCGCTCCTCGGCTGGCACGAGCTCGACGCGCCGGCGCAGGCGCGGCTGCGCGACTACTACCTGCACAACATCTTCCCGCTGGTCACGCCGCAGGCGATGGACCCGGCGCACCCGTTCCCGTTCGTCTCGAACCTGTCGCTCAACCTGCTCGTCACGCTCCACTACCCCGGCGATCCCGACCCGCAGCTCGCGCGCGTGAAGGTGCCGGTCGGCGCCGGCATCCCCCGCTTCCTCCGCGTCGACAGCGTCCGCTTCGTCGGCCTCGAGGACGTGATGGCGGCGAACCTCGACCTCTTGTTCCCCGGCATGGAGGTCGAGTCGTGCGCGATGTTCCGCGTCACCCGCAACGCGGTGACCGAGCGCGACGAGGAGGAGGCGGCCGACCTGCTGGAGCTGATCGAGAGCGAGCTGCGCGACCGCCGGTTCGCCGCGATCGTGCGCCTGCAGGTCGAGAAGGCGATGTCGCCGTACCTGCGCGGCAAGCTGGCCGCCGAGCTCGAGCTCGACGAGGAGCGCGACGTCTTCGAGGCGATCGGCATGCTCGGCCAGCGCGACCTGATGGAGCTGGCGACCCTCGACCTGCCGGAGCTGCGCGACCCGCCGCACGCGCCGGTGGCGCCGGTCGATCTGCTGTCGGACCGCAACATCTTCCACACGATCCGCGACGCCGGCAGCGTCCTCGTCCACCACCCGTACGAGTCGTTCCACCAGTCGGTGGAGCGATTCCTCAAGGAGGCGGCCAGCGACCCGAAGGTGCGCGCGATCAAGATGACGCTCTACCGGACGTCGCGCGACTCGCAGGTGATCAAGCACCTCATCAACGCGGCGATGGGCGGCAAGCAGGTCGCGGTCGTCCTCGAGCTGAAGGCACGCTTCGACGAGGAGGCCAACATCCGGTGGGCGAGCCGCATGGAGCGCGCCGGCATCCACGTCACCTACGGCGTCGTCGGCCTCAAGACGCACTGCAAGGTCGTGCTGGTCGTGCGCCAGGACTACGACCACCTGCGGCGCTACGCGCACATCGGCACGGGCAACTACCACGCCGGCACCGCGCGCCTCTACACCGACTTCGGCCTGTTCACCTGCGACGACGGCATCGGCCGCGACCTCACCGAGCTGTTCAACTACCTGACCACCGGCTTCAAGCCGCGCCGCAAGTACACCAAGCTCCTGCCCGCGCCGAAGCTGCTCAAGGCGGCGCTCCTCGACAAGATCGAGCGCGAGATCGGCCACCAGCAGGCCGGCGGCAAGGGCCTCATCCAGTGGAAGCTGAACGCGATCGAGGACGTCGACGTCGTGCGCGCGCTCTACCGCGCGTCGCAGGCGGGCGTGACGATCGATCTCATCGTGCGCGACACCTGCCGGCTGCGGCCGGGGCTGCCCGGCATCTCCGACAACATCCGGGTGTCGAGCATCGTCGGCCGCTTCCTCGAGCACGCGCGCGTCTTCTACTTCCACAACGGCGGCAAGCCCGAGTACTACCTCGGCTCGGCCGACGTCATGCAGCGCAACCTCGAGCGGCGCGTCGAGGTGGTGGCGCCGATCGAGGACCCGCGGCTGCAGGCGGAGCTGCGCGCGTTCCTCGACATCCAGCTCAACGACCAGCGCGGCGCGTGGGACATGCAGCCCGACGGCTCGTACGTGCAGCGGCTGGCGCCGGGCGCGAAGCACGCGCAGCAGCTCCTGATCGAGCGCACCGAGCGGCGGCTGCGCGAGGCGACCCGCCTCAAGCGGCGCAAGGTGCAGGGCATCGCCAAGCGCAAGCTGCGCTAGCTGCGGCGCGTGCGGCGCGTGCGCCGCGTGCGGGCGTGCGCCGCGGCGCGGCGTGGCAGCTCGTCGCGGTGAAATGCCGCTGTAACGTGCGTGCCCGCCACGGTCGTCGTCGGGAATGTGTGGTCGCCTGCGTCCGGTTGCACGGGCGATGAACTGGCTGTGTGGCATCCATGCGCGACGTCCGCGGAGCATGGAATTTGCCGCTGAGTCCCACCCTCGGGGTGAGTGGGTCCGTATCATTTGCAGTCGACGGCGGGCAATTCAGGCCTTACCATCGAGGGACTGGACTCGCGTGGTGGGTGACTTGTCGCCGGAGGATGCATGACGGATCGACGACGAGCAGACACTGGCAGCGAGCGGCGCCGGCACTTCCGGGCGCAGGTGGCCGCCAGCGCGGTCGTCCACGCGTCACGCCTCGCGCTGCGAGGCCGGGTCGTCGATCTGTCGCTCGGTGGCGTGCGTGTCCGGCGCGCGGACGACGAGGTGCCCTGCCCCTCGTTCGGGACCCCCGCGATGATCGAGCTCGAGCTCGGCAAGCTCGGCTGGGTCGCGCAGGACGGATGGATCCAGCGCAGCACCATCGACGAGATCGTCATCGCGTTCGATCGTCTCGCTCCACAGGTCGAGGACCTCATCGAGGAGGAAGTCTTGGCGGCCATCGAAGCTAACCGTCGTCCGCGCATGGTGGTCGTCGATCCCGCGCCCGAGCGCAGGCAGCGCGTCGCAGCCAAGCTGCGCGAGGCCGGCTGCGACTCGTACGAGGCGTCGACACCGCTCGAGGCGATCGACCTCGTCGAGCGCCCGCACAACCACATCACCGGCATCGCCGTCGCCGAGCAGCTCACGCAGACCGGCTCCGACGAGCTGATGGACTTCTTCGCCGAGACGAACCCGGGCATCCGGCTGGCGATGATCGCCGAGGCGACCGGCGAGCACCCGCGCGTCACCCGCGACGGCGTCGCCGTGGTCGCCGCCGACGACGACGCGCTCGACCGCAGCCTGCGCGAGTTCGTCGACGACGCCCGCACGGGCCAGATCAAGACGCTGAAGAAGCCCTGACACCCGAGCCGCGCGGGGCGGGGTCACGGACAGCGGGCGCCGCCGTCGTGGACGGTGATGGAGGCGAGGTCGAGGCGGCCGTCGAGGGTGCGGTAGCTCGAGCGCAGCCCGACGAACCAGTCGAGGTGGGCGCCGACGATGTTGCCGCCGGTGTCCGCCGCCCGGACACAGCCGTCGTGGACGAAGCCGCCCCACGGCGGATCGCCCGGCACCGCCACGCCGTCGAGCTCCTCGACGTAGAGCGACGTGCCGTAGGGGACGACCGTGTGATCGACGGCGACCGAGCGGTACGGGACGAGCGGCCGGTCCTGCACGCCGATGCCCCACGGGTGGTCGGCGTCGACCGGCGCGAAGCAGGGCGAGCTCGGGCAGTCGCACGAGCCGGCGGTGTTGACCACGCGGCCGTCGTGCAGGCGGCCGGTGCCCTCGAGGCGCAGGTTGCGCGCGAAGTCGGGCGTGACGGTGGCGAGCACCGCGCACGCCGGCGTGTAGAGCGGCTCGGTCGCGGTGCCCGGATAGTCGTCCTCGGCGGTGACCCAGTAGTAGGTCAGCTCGAAGGTGCCGCGCGAGGCGCCGGCGGCGGGCCGCGGGGCGTCGATCGCCGCGTCGATCGGCGCCTCCGGCGCGTCGGGCAGGTCGGCGTCGTCGTGGTCGCAGCCGGCCGCCAACCCGGCGGTGGCGCAGGCGATCACGGCGGCGGCGAGCGCGGTCCGACGCATGAGGGCTGGCCATCCTGCCACAGCCGTCCGCCACGCCCGACCTTTTCACGTCACCGAACGGTCACGACGGTCGCCGGGCCGCACCTTCGACCACATCGTCATCGACGGCGGGAGGCCGCGGCGGCCGGACGTCGCCGCGTCAGCTCGGGCGCGGGCGCGAGGCGGTCGCCCGCGACAGCATCGGCGCGAGCAGCTCGCCGAGGCGATCCTCGCGCAGCAGGTAGAGCAGGACCTCCTCGCGCGAGGCCTGGCGATCGCCGACCAGCACCTCGGCGGCGCCGGCGGCGTCGAGCAGGAGGCCGGCGCCGACCAGGCGGACCGCGTCGTCCTCCTCGAACCAGACGACCGCGCCGCCGCGCTGGCCGAGCTCGGAGACCAGCTCCTGCGACCGGCGCGCCGACTCGGGCAGCGGCGCCGCGCGCTCGCGCAGCAGCACCGCGCAGTCGGCGCCGCGGTCGTCGACCATCTCGCACAGGCGGCCGAGCACGCGCACCGTCGCCTGCGCCGGCCCCGAGTGCAGCTCGACCGCGAGCTTGCGCGGCCCCGCCGGCGTCTCCAGCGCGAGCAGCATCGGCGCGCGCGGACCGTGGCGCGGCCGCTCCGGGTGGCTGACCCCGGCGATCTTCGCCGACGAGATGACCAGGCCCTGCGCCTGGATGCCGTCGAGCAGCTCGACGACGGCGTGGCGCAGCAGCTCCTCGCGGAACGACGGCGTGCCGAGGTCCTTGCGCTCGCCGGCGGCCCGCAGGTAGCGATCGCGCGCCGCCGCCAGCGCCGCCCGCGCGTCGGGCGCCGCCGCGAACGGCCCCGACGACGACGTCGCGACCGGCGACGAGCCATGCGGCACCTGCGTCGCCGGGACGCCGGTGGCCGGCGTCGCCGCCGCCGAGCGCGCGGCCGGCGGGATCATGACGACCGTCGGCAGCGGCTGCGTGCTCACGTGCACCGGCAGCGGCTGCGTCGACGGCGGCAGCGGGTCGCCGCTGCGCTCCTGGACCTCGTGCGTGCGGCGCATGTCGCCGAGGTGGGCGTCGATCTCGAGCATGAGCTGGCGGATGGTCGGCCGCCGCTGCTCGACGAGCGCGCGCACGAAGCTGGGGGCGAACGGCCAGGTCGCGTACGGCGGCGCGACCTCGGCGCCCATCCACACCGGCGTCAGCCGGCTGGCGATGATCGCGATCGCCTCGTCGACGGTCGGCTTGGCGAGCGGCGGCAGCACGCGGATGCGATCGACCGCGGCCTGCGGCACGTCGCGGCGCAGCTCGACCCACTGCTGCGTCTGGCACATGAGCACGATCGCGACCGGCGCCTGCTGGTACAGCTCCATCAGCGCCGTGAACAGGCGCGCCACGCCGGCGGCGCCGACGATGCCGGAGATCGACTCGATCTGGTCGAGGCAGAGGACGATCGGCCGCTGCGAGGTCAGGCAGAGCGCGCGCACGACCTCGAAGGCGCGGCTCTCGTCGTCGACGCCGCGCTCGAGGCCGAGCAGCGCCAGGTCCTCGGCGGCGAGCTCCGCCGCGCGCAGCCAGTCGATGATCGCGCGCTCGGCCTCGCGGTCGGTGATGCGGCACAGCACCTTGCCGAAGTCGGCGGGCAGCACCGACAGCGGCGCCAGCCGGCGGCCGCGCTTGTAGAGCAGCGGGCCGAGCTCGGCGTCCTGCTGGGCCAGGTTGCGGAACGCCATCGCGAAGCGATCGCCGCCGACCAGCACGTCGTCGATCCGCTCGACGACGTCGTCGTCGCCGTTCTCGTCGGCGTCGGCGCGCACGGCGGCGGCGACCTGGCGCAGCGTGTCCCACAGCATCCGCTCGAGCACGCCGGCGGCGGCCAGCCCCTGCACCGCGTAGCGCGCGAGGTGGGCGAACGGCGCCGAGTCCTTGAGCGGCGGCACGTCGACGCAGACGTAGGCGCCCTCGGCGCGGCGGCGCAGGTGGGCGAGCTGGTGGGTCTTGCCCATGCCGGGATCGCCGGTGACCAGCACCATCTGCGCGCGGCGATCGCGGGCGACCGTCGCGATCGCGTCGGCGATCGCCACCCGCACCGAGCCGTGCACGGTGGCGACATCGGGCGGCGGCGCGTGCTCGAGGTCGAGGCGGACGACCGGATCGGCGAACGGGCTGGGCGCCGCCAGGAGGATGTTGCCGAGCTCCATCGTCCCCATCCTATCTTCGGTCATCGTGCAACCTCGCGCCGGCGCGCGCGCTCCGCGCGCTCGGCCGCTCCTCGTGGGTGCTGCCCCGACGCGCGCTTCGCGCGCCTGCCCCACGTCGTCGCGGCTGGCGCTCGGTCATCGTCGCGCCACGTAGTAGAGGAGGCCGCGGCCGGGCCGCTCGATGCCGGCGGCGCGGTCGGCGACCTGGCCGGGATCCTGCGCGACCGAGAGATCGATCCGCCACTCGCGCTCGAGCGCCTCGAGCGCGGCGGTCACCTCGCCGTCGGCGGCCCCGATGCCGCGCCGGCGCAGCTCGGCGCGCACCGCCGGGATCGGGACCAGGCCGCCCGCCCGGGTGGCGGCGTCGACGTCCTCGATCGCGGCGATCACGGCGGCGCGCAGCCGCGACGCATCCACCGCCGGCGCGGCGGCCCCGTCGACCGACGGCGCGCGCGCCTCGAGCGCGGCGACCCGCGCCATCAACGCCGCCACCGTCTGCTCGAGGGCCGCGATGCGCGTGGTGGCGGTTGGCTTCGCGGGCGCGTGGGCTGCTGCGCGCACGCGCGTCGAGGCCGCAGGTGCGGCAGCCACAACCGTCGCAGGTGAGGTCGGCTTGGCCCGAGCGGCCACCAGCCGACTGTACGCGATGGGCCTGACATCCTGCTAGTGTCGCCGGCCATGGCGGACAGCGAGCAATCCACCGCGCAGCCCGACGGCTTCCTCGGCCACCCCCGGGGGCTGATGACGCTCTTCTTCACGGAGCTGTGGGAGCGCTTCAGCTACTACGGCATGCGCGCCTTCCTCGTCTTCTACATCGTCGCCGCCAAGGACAAGGGCGGCCTCGGCAAGAGCGAGGCGACGGCCGGCATCATCTACGCGATGTACGTCTCGCTCGTCTACCTGATGAGCCTGCCGGGCGGGTGGCTCGCCGATCGCTACCTCGGCCAGCGCAAGGCCGTCCTCATCGGCGGCATCATCATCATGCTCGGCCACCTGACGCTCGCCATCCCCGGCGAGGCGTCGTTCCTGCCCGGCCTCGCGATCATCGTCCTCGGCACCGGCCTCCTCAAGCCGAACGTCTCCACCATCGTCGGCCAGCTCTACGGCAAGGAGGACATCCGCCGCGACGCCGGCTACACGATCTACTACATGGGGATCAACGTGGGGGCGGCGATCGCGCCGTTCATCTGCGGCTACCTCGCCAACGACGACTCGTTCCGCGCCCACCTCCGCCACTGGGGCATCGACCCGAACAAGGCGTGGCACTTCGGCTTCGCGTCGGCCGCGGTCGGCATGGCGTTCGGCGTCGCGCAGTTCTGGCTGGGCAGCCGCAAGATGGGCGACGCGGGCCTGCGCCCGACCAGGCCGGCGGCGAGCGCGAGCGGCGTGAAGCTGCCGCCGTTCGCCCTCAAGGTCGTCGTCGGCACCGCGGCGCTGATCGCCGCGTTCTGCGCGTGGCGGATCGGCAGCGCGGGCGCCAACGACGCGACGATCGCCGACAGCTTCGGCGTCGGCCTCGCCCTCATCGCGGTCGCGGTCTTCTGGATCATGCACCGCGAGGTCGCGATCACCGACGACGAGCGGCGCCGCGTGCGCGCCATGGGCGTGCTGTTCTTCGGCTGCCTGTCGTTCTTCGGCATCTTCGAGCAGGCGGGCTCGACCATCAACCTGTTCACCGCCCACTACGTCCAGCCGAAGCTGTTCTTCGTCAAGTTCGACGCCACCTGGTACCAGTCGATCAACGCCGGCTGGATCCTGATCCTCGGGCCGATCTTCGCCGCGATGTGGATCGCGCTGGCGAAGGCGCGGCGCGAGCCCGACTCGGTCACCAAGTTCGCGCTCGGCGTGCTGCTGTCGGGCCTCGCCTTCTTCGTGCTGCTGCCGACGGTGTCGACGATCGCGAACGACGGGCGCATCAGCGGCTACTGGCTGGTCGGCTTCTACTTCGTGTCGACGCTCGGCGAGCTCTGCCTGTCGCCGGTCGGCCTGTCGGTGATGAACAAGCTCGCGCCGGTGCGGCTCGAGGGCTTCGTCATGGGCATCTGGTTCCTGGCGATCTCGATCGGCGGCTACATCGCCGGCCGCGCCGGCGAGGAGGTCGGCGGCCTCGCCAACCGCCTGCAGTGGGGCCACCCGGTCACGCTCGTCACCGAGGCGAAGGATCACGCCATCACCGTCTCGACGACCTACCCGGCCGGGATGTTCTGGCTGCTCATCCTCTTCACCGCGATCGTCGCCGCGCTGCTGTTCGCGATGGCCGGCCCGGTCAAGCGGATGCTCGCCGCCGGTGACCTGCCGGCGGCGAAGGTCGTCAACGACTAGGGCTGGGCGGCGCCGTCGCTCATCGTGGTCAGCCAGCGCGGGATCGGCGGCAGCGCCGGCTTCGCCTGGTTGGCCTGGATGTTCTCGATGACGAGGCCGTGGACCATCCAGGCCACGCAGTCGTTGCTCGAGGTGATGCGGGTCTCGACCCGGGTGTCGCCCGGCATCACGAGGTCGGTGACGTCGTCGATGCGCGTGTCCCAGTAGGGCCCGTCCGCGCCGCCGAACGGATCGTCGCCGCCGATCTGCGGGCCCTGGATGTAGAGCTCCTCGGGGAACGGCTGGCCGTCGCCGACGATGTTGATCACCGTGGCCTTCTGGAACTCCGGCCCGACGACGAAGCCGGTGTGGGTCGCCGCCGCGTTCTGGCCCTGGCCGATGTAGCCGACCGCGCCGTCGGCGACCTTCACCAGGTTGCGCCGCTGGTCGGCGGGGTCCTGGTAGATGATGAAGATCGTCGCGCCCTGGCTGTCCTGGCCGTCGAGCTGTGACGGGTAGCCGCTGAGCGTGTAGGTGCCGTTGCCGTTGCCGATCAGCGCCGGGCCGAGGTCGGCGCGGTAGGCGAAGTTGCCGGCCGGCCGCCCCCAGCAGGTGTCGGGGACCTGGCCGATCAGCGCGCCGGTCAGCGGCGTGCCGTTGACCACCATCGTGTTGCTGGGCCCGCCGATCGTCATCCAGTAGAGGCGCGCCGACACGACCGACGCGCCGGCCGGCACGCCGTCGACGACGAGGTCCTTCATCACGCTCGGCGTCGCGGCCGGCGGCCCGCGGCCGGCGAGGCCGATGCCCGACGCGACCACGCCGCCGCCGACCAGGATGCCGTCGAAGCTCGGGTCGAGCACGTCGCAGACGTCGCCGGCGCCGTCGCCGTCGGTGTCGAGCTGGTTCGCGTTGGGCACGCGCACGCAGTTGTCGTTCACGTCGAGCACGCCGTCGCCATCGTCGTCGTCGTCGCAGGCGTCGCCCTGCTGGTCGTGATCGATGTCGGCCTGGTCCGGGTTCGCGATCACGACGCAGTTGTCGACGGCGTCGAACACGCCGTCGCCGTCGGTGTCCTCGCAGGCGTCGCCGAGACCGTCGCCGTCGGTGTCGGTCTGCGCCGGATCGAACGCGGTCGGGCAGAGGTCGCACGCGTCGCCGACCAGATCGCCGTCGGCGTCGGCGCCGTTGTCGTTCTGGCCCTGGCAGACGTCGCAGGCGTCGCCGCTGCCGTCGCCGTCGCTGTCGGTCTGCGCGGGATCGAACTCCTGCGGGCAGTCGTCGCAGGCGTCGCCGACGCCGTCGCCGTCGGTGAGCTCGACGAAGGTCGCGTCCTGCGCCGCGCTCCAGCTCGCCGCGTTGCGGCCGGGCGGGGTGGCGCCGACCGAGCCGGTCGCGTTCTCGATGCCCTGCGTGTGGGCGGTGCCGTCGGTCGCGCAGCTCGCGCAGATCAGCTCGACGTCGCTGCCGTTCTCGTGCAGCACGATCTGGCCGGTCAGCGGGTTGCCGCCGCTGAAGTGGGGCACGCCGTTCCACATGACGACCAGCTCGCGGGTGGGCGCCGCGCCCTGCGTCCCGTACGTGATCGCGCCGCCGTTGGTCGTGTCGTAGTCGTTCCACGACAGCGCGATGACCGCGTTCGGCTCGCGCGGATCGGGCAGCGCCTGGCCGGTGCAGCAGCCGGGGTTGACCGCCGGGCTCGTCGAGAACGTGAGGAAGCCGTTGGTCGACACCCGGAACTTCGTGTAGGTGCGGCCCTGGAAGCGGAACGCGAAGCCGATGTCGAGCTGCGCCGACAGCGCCTCGTCGCCCTGCACCGCGATCACGTTCGGCGCCGGCCGCAGGACCGGCGGCGTCGGGCCCAGGCTGGGCGTCGAGTCGCTGTCGGCCTGGTCCGGGTTCGAGCGGCCGACGCAGTTGTCGTCGACGTCGAGGACCTGATCGCCGTCGTCGTCGTCGTCGCAGGCGTCGCCGAACGCGTCGCCGTCCTGGTTCTCCTGCTGCGGGTTGGCCACGTTCGGGCAGTTGTCGACGGCGTCGACCACGGTGTCGCCGTCGGAGTCCTCGCAGGCGTCGCCGAGGCCGTCGTGGTCCTGGTCGCCCTGGCCGGGGTTCGGGATCGTCGGGCAGTTGTCGACCGCGTCGAGGACCTGGTCGTTGTCGTCGTCGGGATCGCAGGCATCGCCCTGCGCGTCGTGGTCGTTGTTGGCCTGGTTGGGGTTGGCGACGCGCGGGCAGTTGTCGCCGAGGTCGACCACGCCGTCGTTGTCGTCGTCGAGATCGCAGAGGTCGCCCTCGGCGTCGCCGTCGAGGTTGGCCTGGTCGACGTTGACGTCGAACGGGCAGTTGTCGGCGGCGTCGAGCACGCCGTCGTTGTCGTCGTCGGGATCGCAGGCGTCGCCCTGCGCGTCGCCGTCGTGGTTCTGCTGCAGGGTGTTGGCGTCGCGCGGGCAGTTGTCGACCTGATCGGCGATGCCGTCGTTGTCGTCGTCGGGATCGCAGGCGTCGCCGAAGACGTCCTGGTCGAGGTTGGCCTGGTCGGCGTTCGGGGTCGTGCGGCAGTTGTCGGTGACGTCGAGGACGCCGTCGTTGTCGTCGTCGGGATCGCAGGCGTCGCCAGGGCCGTCGTTGTCGGAGTCGGTCTGCTCGTGGTTCGGATCGCGCGGGCAGTTGTCGATGCCGTCGCCGATCGCGTCGTTGTCGTCGTCGCTGTCGCAGGCGTCGCCGAGCGGATCGTTGTCGAGGTTGGCCTGGTCCGGGTTCGCGAGGTGCGGGCAGTTGTCGTTCGCGTCGGGGATGGTGTCGTTGTCGTCGTCGGGATCGCAGACGTCGCCGAGCCCGTCGCCGTCGAAGTCGGCCTGGTTCTGGTTGACGTTGACCGGGCAGTTGTCGGCGGCGTCGAGCACGCCGTCGTTGTCGTCGTCGGGATCGCAGGCGTTGCCGAGCGTGTCCTGGTCGGAGTCGTTCTGGTCGGCGTTGGCGACCAGCCGGCAGTTGTCGTCGAGGTCGAGGACGGTGTCGTTGTCGTCGTCGAGGTCGCAGGCGTCGCCCATCCCGTCCATGTCCGTGTCGCGCTGGTCGAGGTTCGAGTTGCGCGGGCAGTTGTCGGCGGTGTCGACGATCGTGTCGTTGTCGTCGTCGTCGTCGCAGGCGTCGCCCATGCCGTCGCCGTCGAAGTCGGACTGCGACGGGTTCGGGTTCACGCGGCAGTTGTCGTTGACGTCGAGGACGCCGTCGTCGTCGTCGTCGTCGTCGCACGGATCGCCGCGGCCGTCGCCGTCGGTGTCGAGCTGGTCGGCGTTGGCGTTGATCGGGCAGTTGTCGTCGACGTCGAGGAGGCCGTCGCCGTCGTCGTCGTCGTCGCAGACGTCGCCCTGGCCGTCGTGGTCGGTGTCGAGCTGGTTCTGGTTGGCGATGCGCGGGCAGTTGTCGCCGTTGTCGCCGCGGCCGTCGTTGTCGTCGTCGATGTCGCAGACGTCGCCCATGCCGTCCTGGTCGAGGTCGGCCTGATCGGCGTTGGCGTCGTCGGGGCAGTTGTCGGCGGCGTCGGCGATGCCGTCGAGGTCGCGGTCGTCGATGCCGGCGTCGATGTGGCGGCCGGCGTCGATCGACGCGTCGATGAAGACGAGCGGGTCCTTGCCGCACGCGGCGGCCAGCGCGGCCACCGCCAGCGCGAGCAACACCACCGGCGCCGACCCGGTACGAGCCCTTGGACGAAACAGCATGGGGCCTCCACGGGCGAGGGTATCCTGCGCCGCCATGGGCATCACCACCTCGATCCGCTCCTTCGCGCCCGCGATGGCGTTTGCCGTCCTCGCCGCCGGCACCGTCATCGGCCTCACGCCCGCGGAGGCGCAAGTTCCGGCGGCGCCACCACCGGCGCAGTTCGGCCTGCACGGGCAGACGATCCTGACGAGCGAGCTCGCGCTCGACTACGAGCACGACACCGTGAAGGTCGACGGGGAGCCCGACCTGTCGACCACGACCTACGACTTCCACGTCGGCTTCGACCGGGTGATGCCGGCGTCGTTGACGCTCGGCGCGCGGCTCGGGTTCGCCGGGACGTCGTCGGGCGCCGACGACACGAACCGCGGGTTCGACTTCGGCGTGCGGTTCGGTGGGCTGGTGCCGGTCGGCGGCGCGCGCTGGTGGCCGACCGGCAGCCTGGTCTACGGCCTCACGTCGGTGTCGGACCGCAACAGCTCCGCGACCATCCGGACGGTGACGGTCGTGCTGTCGGCGCCGTTCCTGTGGCAGCCGGCCCATCACCTGCTGGTCGGCGTGGGGCCGACGTACCGCCACGACCTGCAGTCGAAGACCGGGCCGGACGCCGACCAGAAGGGCCCGAGCGTCAGCGGCTTCGGGGTCCACGGCTTCCTCGGCGTCTGGTTCTAGCGTCCGGGCGGAGCTCGGCGCGGGGTTGCGCGGACCGAGACGGTCCGGAGGTCCTCCTCGGCCCCGAGCGATCTGGCCAACCTTCCGAGGCCGGCGGCTGCACTTTTCTTGCGCGGGCGGTGACAGCGCCCGACACTGGCCTACATGCACGAAGACCCGTATGGCTGGACGGACGCCCGGCGGATCGATCCGCGGGTCGACGTCGAGACGTTCTGCTCCGAGCTGCTGCCGCGCGAGGAGCGCCCGGCGATGGTGGTCGACCTGTCGCCGCTGGGCGCGCGGCTCGAGCGGCCGTACCTCGGCGGGCCGACGCCGCGCGAGATCGACCTCGAGCTCGAGGTGCCGGAGATCGACGAGGTGATCTGGGCGCGCGGGGAGGTCTGCTTCGATCTGGTCACCCAGGCGAAGCCGGGCACGCGCGGCGGGCCGTTCGGGCTGTTGCGGACGACGGGCGTGCGGCTCGTGCGGGCGGCGAGCCGCGACCTGCGGCTCCTGCGCGACTGCGTCTTCGAGCTGCGGCGCGCGCGCTGGCTGAGCGAGTGCGAGATCGACATCGTCGACGAGGAGCTGCTCGCGCTGCCGCCGAGGTCGCCGCCGCCGATGCCTCGCTTCGACGACGAGTGGCTGTCGATGGCCGCCTGCTACGCGCGGGCCTGAGCAACCGAGCGACAGCGAGGTCGCGAACGGGACCGAGCACCGCGAGGTCTGCGCTCTCCGGGAAATGCGCCGCTCGGGGCGCTTTTCCCGCGCCTGCTCGCTCCCGTGAAGCCATTCTGGTCGACCCTCTGAGGGGTTGCGTCAGGCGGTGGGCGGAACGATGCGGCGGAACCAGAGCCAGGCGACGCCGCCGCCGATGATCGCCCAGATGACGATCGAGGTCGCCGCGATGCTCCGGCGGGCGTCGCGCTTGCGCTGCGCGTAGGTCGCGCGGACGGCGTCGAACGCGTCGTACTCGGTGCGCGAGCGGATCGCTGCCTCGCGACGCGTGAGGTCCTCGTCGAGATCGTCGTAGGCGGCGTGCTCGCGCATGGCGCCGACGAAGTGCGCGGGGATGAAGCCGAGGCCGACCGCGAGCACCGCGCCGGCGACGATGCGCGCGTGCGGGTTGAGGCCGCCGCGGCGCGCGGCGCTGCCCTCGACCGGGACCGGCGAGGCGCCGACGCCGGGGCGGACCTCGGAGATGCGCGGCGGCAGGGTCGCGGCCGGCCAGGAGACCTCCGGCACGGCGGGCCTGGCCGCGGCGGT
>DASZXE010000479.1:0-4760 GCA_035546475.1 Kofleriaceae bacterium | reverse complement strand
GCCGTCGACGATCGCGGCGGCGGGCTCCTGCACGTGCGCGGCGGCGACCCGCCGCTCACGCCGGCGACGCTCGTGCCCCGCCTGGTCGCCGCCGGCGTCGCCGTCGACGAGATCGCCGCCGAGGCGCCGACGCTCGAGGAGGTCTTCGTCTCGCTCATCGACGCGGCCGCGCCCGCGCCCGCGCCCGACGCCCGCGCCCGGGCCAGCCGCGCCGGAGCCGCGCCATGACCCTGCCGCGCCTCCTCCGCTGGGAGCTGTTCAAGCTCTACCGCCGCCCCGCCTCGTACGTCGGCTTCGTCCTCTGCCTCGCCTTCTGCGTCGTCGTCCTCATCGGCTTCGCCGTCCAGGACTACAAGGGCCGCCACGTCGCCGGCATCGCGATGGACCCGAGCGACTACCTGAACGGCCCGTTCTTCGCGAGCTTCATCCTGCAGGTCGGCTTCTTCGCCGTGCTGCCGCTGGTCGCCGCCACCGTCGCCGGCAGCCAGCTCGCCGCCGAGGCCAAGGACGGCACGCTGCGCGCCATGCTCGTGCGGCCGCCGTCGCGCACCGCCGTCTACCTCGCCAAGGCGCTCGCCACCCTCGTCTGGCTGCAGCTCGTGGTCTGGTTCCTCCTCGCGCTCGCGCTCCTGCTCGGCCACGTCGCGTACGGCGGCGGCTCGCTGCTCGTCTTCGTCTGGGAGTTCCGCAAGGACGGCATGTGGATCGTGCCGCCGTCGACGTGGGTGCCGATGTTCGTCCTCGCGTCGATCGGCCTCACGCTCGCGCTCGCGCTGGTCGCCAGCCTCGCCCTCTGCATCTCCGCGATGACCGACAACCCGGTCGTCGCCCACGTCGGCACCCTCGGCGGCTTCTTCATCTCGTCGATCCTCCAGCGGCTGCCCGACCAGATCCTCGGCGACGACTTCAAGCAGCTCCTGCCGACCACCCACATGAACTTCTGGCACGAGGTCTTCCGCTGGTACCACCCGTACGGCCACCGGGTCGCGTGGGCGCAGCTCGCCCGCGACCTCGGCTGGAGCTTCGGGCTGACCGCGCTCTTCCTCGTCGTCGGCCTGGTCGCCTTCCGCCGCCGCGACCTGACGTCGTGACCGCGGCGCGGGCCGCATTCAGCGCACGCTCACCCACACGACGGCGGCGATCACCAGCAGCACGACGAGCACGACCACGAGCCCCGGCGGCCCGCTGCCCTCGAAGCGCAGGCGCTCCTTCCGCGTCATCTGCCGCGTCTCCGACGCGTACGACGAGCCCGGGTCACGCACCACGCGGTGAGTCTGCCACGGCGCCCGCGGGCCTGCTCGCTCCGTCGGCCGGCCCCGAGGAGCGGCGACTCGAGCGCGGCGAGGACCGGGGCCTCCTCGCGACGAAGGAACGGAGCGCAAAGCGCGAGCAGGCCCACGGATTTCATGGTCGAGTGTCACGCCAGATGCGTTTGCGCGCGGCGGTGACGTGCGATGATGCGCGCCATGCCCTCAGCCCCCCGCGCCGGCGACCTGATCGGCCGCCGCTACCAGCTCATCGAGCTGGCCGGTCATGGCGGCATGGCCGACGTGTGGCGCGCGGATGTCGTCGGGGATCTCGGCTTCCGCCGTCCGATCGCGGTCAAGCAGATGCACCCGGGCCTCGCCGATCAGCCCCTCTACGTGCAGATGTTCACGGAGGAGGCGCGGCTCGGCGCCAGCCTCGAGTCGCCCAACCTCGCCGAGATCCGCGACTTCGTCTACGAGAACGGCAACTACTTCATCATCATGGAGTGGATCGAGGGCCTCGACCTCGGCACCTGGATCCGCTGGCACACGCACCGCAACGAGGGGCCGCGCTGGGAGCTGGCGTCGGCGATCGGCGTCGGCGTGCTGCGCGCGCTCGCCGCCTGCCACGAGCGGGTCGGCAACGACGGCCAGCCGTACCCGGTCGTCCACCGCGACGTCTCGCCTCACAACATCATGATCACGACGCGCGGGCTGGTGAAGCTCATCGACCTCGGCCTCGCGATGGCGCCGGACCGCCAGACCGACACCACCGAGCCCGGCGTGGTGAAGGGCAAGATGTCGTACCTGTCGCCCGAGATCGTGAGCGGCACGCGGCCGACGCCGGCCGCCGACCAGTTCGCGGTCGGCTCGGTGCTGTGGGAGACACTGGTCGGCCGCAAGCTGTTCGACGGCCAGACCGACTACGAGACGTACGTCCGCCTGCGCGACTGCCAGGTGCAGCCGCTCAAGGCGTACCGGCCCGACGTGCCGGCCGACATCGTCCACCTGATCAACCGCGCGCTGTCGCCGCGCCCCGAGGACCGCTACCCGTCGTCGCGCGAGTTCGCCCGGCAGATCGGCACGGTGCTCAAGCGCGTGCAGCTCCGCCGCGACCTCCACGCGATCCTGGCGAAGACGGTCAACGACGCGCGCGCCTCGCTCGGCATGGCGTATCGCTCCGACGACATCTCGGCGATGACGCCGGTCGCCGAGCTGCGCCCCGACGCCGCGACGCCGGCGCCGTTCGGCGAGAAGCTGCGCGGCCTGCGCCACCGCCTGCCCGCGATCTTCGGACGCAAGAAGGCGTGACGGCGCCGTCGGCGGCCCCGGGGCCGGAACGGATCCGGGAGATCTTGCGGGGCGCGGCGGCCTGCGCGCTGCAGGCGCCGAGCTCGCACAACACGCAGCCGTGGCGGATGCGGCTGCGCGGCGACCGGCTGGAGCTGCTGCTCGATCGCAGCCGCCAGCTCGAGGTGATCGATCCCGACGGGCGGCAGCTCGCGATCAGCGTCGGCTGCGCGCTGTTCAACGCGCGGCTGGCGGTGCGCAACGCCGGCTACCTGGAGCACGTCGAGACCTACCCCGACGCCGCCGAGCCGGAGCTGGCGGCGCGGCTCGGCCTCGGGCTCGTGCGCACGCCGATCGACGACGACCGCGCGATGCTGGCGGCGGTGCCGCGGCGCGCGACCAACCGGCGGCCGTTCCACGATCGGCCGGTCGGCCCGGAGCTCGCCGACGAGCTCGCGCGCGCGGCGCGGCGCGAGCGAGCCTGGCTGCACCGGCTGTCGCCCGACGGCAAGCACGCGCTGGCGGACCTGGTCGCCGAGGCGGACCGCCGGCAGTACGCGGACCCCGACTTCCGCGACGAGCTGGCGCGCTGGCTGGCCGGCGCCGGCAGCCGCCGCAAGGACGGCATCCCGTTCGCCGAGAAGGAGTACGGCTCGCCGCTGCCGTTCACCGTCGCGCGCCGCCTGCGCACGCTCGACCTCGGCGAGTCGTTCGGCGAGCTGGAGCAGGCGCTGATCGAGGGCTCGCCGCTCGTCGTCGTGCTGGCCGCGCAGCGCGACGAGCCGATCGACTGGCTCGACGCCGGCCAGGCGCTGCAGGCGGTGCTCTTGCGGGCGACGATGCGCGACCTGTCGGCGTCGTTCCTCAACCAGGTGCTCGAGGAGCCCGACCTGCGCGAGCAGGTGCAGGCGCTGATCGGCGTCAGCGCGGTGCCGCAGGCGGTGCTCCGCCTCGGCTACGCCGATCCGGTCAGCCGCCTGGCGCCGCGCCGCGACCTCGACGACGTCCTCGACGAGGAGTGACGGACGCTGATAGCGTGGGCGCGATGCTCCCACGTACGCTCGCCCTCGCCGCCGCGCTCCTCGTGCTCGGGCCGACCGCCGCCGCCGTGCGCGCCGACGACGCCGGCAACCCCGCGCCGTCGCCGACGCGCTTCCGCATCCACGTCAAGCGGGCCTGGGGCTACATCGACGCGACCGGCAAGGTCGTGATCCCGGCGCGCTACGACGACGCCGGCGCGTTCGCCGACGGTCGCACCAGCGTCGTCAAGGGCAAGCACGTCGGCGTCATCGACGAGACCGGCAAGGTGGTCGTGCCGCTCGCCTTCGAGTGGCTCGGTGGCCTCGCGCAGGACCGCCGCGCCGCGCGCGTCTCCGACAAGGAGTGCGGCTACCTCGACGCCGCCGGCGCGTGGGCCTTCCACCTCGACGGCTGCAAGGGCGCCAGCCTCGGCGACTTCGCCGACGGCCTCGCCGCCGTCGTCTCCGACGGCAAGACCCGCTACGTCGATCCGTCCGGCAAGGTCGCCTTCTCGATCGACGGCGAGGGCGACGGCTTCGAGTCGGGCGTCGCCAGCGTGAAGGTCGGCGACACGCGGATCGCGGTCGACCGCACCGGCGCGAAGCTCGCGCTGCCGGCCGGCGCCGACGAGTACGTGGGCGGCTTCTGGGACGGCAAGCTGGCGCCGCTCATGATCGGCCGCGCGTGCCGGGGCGCGCTCTGCTTCGGCACGTGGGGCGTGGTCGACCCGTCGATGAAGGTCGTGATCGCGCCGCAGTTCCGCATGGCGCCGCAGTTCGCCGAGGGGCTCGCCGCGGCGATCGTCGACTTCGATCCGGGCTACGGCTACATCGACGCGACCGGCAAGGTCGTCATCCCGTACCAGTTCGCGCAGGCGGAGGCCTTCTCCGAGGGGCGCGCGTGGGTGGCGGACAAGGCCGGGCGCCACGCGCTCATCGATCGCACCGGCGCGTTCATCGTGCCGTGGCGCGACGACGTGCAGTCGACCGAGTCGTTCGCCCACGGGCTCGCCGCGGTCAAGCTGACGAACGGCCGCTACCAGGTGATCGATCGCAGCGGCGCGCAGGTCGCGCTCTTCCCCGCCGGCGCGATCCCCGCCGAGGACCAGGGCGACCTCGTCGGCTACGTCACCGCCGCCCACAAGCTCGTCTACCTCGACCACCACGGCAAGACGGTCTGGAAGGAGAAGTGACGCCGCCTTCG
>DASZXE010000478.1:0-6901 GCA_035546475.1 Kofleriaceae bacterium | reverse complement strand
GCGATCGTGCGGCGCCTCGCCGAGCCGGCGGGCCGCACGCCGTGGGGGATCGTGCCGCCGCCCGACGTCGATCGCGCGCAGGCCGCCGCCGCCGCGCGGTTCGGCAGCGTCGTCGAGCTGCGCTGCCCGTTCTGGGTCGGCGGCGATCACGCCTGCGGGATCTGGCGCGACCGGCCGCCGACCTGCCGCGTCTGGTTCTGCAAGCACGACGACGGCCTCGGCGCGGCGGTGGCCTGGAGCGAGCTCGGCTTCGTCGTCGCCGAGGCGGAGGCGCGCGTCGCCACGCTGATCGCCGAGCGCGGGCGGCCGCCGGTCGCGCGCGCCGGCGTCGACGCGTGGATCGCCTGGTTCGAGTGGTGCGCCGACGAGGTCGAGCGGCTCGCGCCCGCCGACGTCGCCGCGCTGGCGACGCCGGAGCTGACCGCGCGCCGGCGCGAGCTCGTCGAGATCCGCCGCAGGCCCGCGCGCCGGCTCGGTGCGCGGCTGGTCGCCTCGGTGAGCGAGTGGACGCGCGCCGGCGACCGGGTGTGGCTCACCGGCTACTCGACGTACGACGCGGTCGCGGCGCCGCCGGCCGTCTTCGCGTTCCTCGCCCGGCTCGACGGCGCGACGCCGTGGGCGGAGGCGCTGGCGGCCGCGCGCGCCGAGACCGGCGAGGCCGCGCTCGACGACGCGCTGGTGGCCGAGCTCCACCGGGTCGGCGCTGTCCGGTCGCCGGACGGTCGCGACGACCTGCCGTTCGCCGTCGAGCACGTCCCCGGCGAGGCGTGGTCGCACGAGGCGCAGCGGCCGCGCTGAGGTCGACGCTGCGGGCGCCTGCGCACGCCCCTCGGCCTGGTTCGACCAGGCCCGTTCCGGCTTGACGACGTCGGCGGACGGCGGATGATCTGCGCGTGGAGCCTGCTGGCCAGCGCAGCGCCGGTGCCGCGCCGAGCCAGTACCGGATCCTCGGCCACCTCGCCACCGGCGGCATGGCCGAGCTGTACATCGCGCGGTCGCTGGCGCCGCGCGCGCAGGCGCGCCACGTGGTCCTCAAGCGGATCATGGCCGACCACGCGCGCAACCACCGCTTCGTCACCATGTTCCTCGACGAGGCGCGGCTGGCGGCGCAGCTCCATCACCCGAACATCGCGCAGGTCCACGACATCGGCCGCATCGGCGACTCCTACTTCTTCACGATGGAGTACATGCACGGCGAGAACGTGCGCGACCTGCTCCACCAGGTCGCCGTCGCGAAGCAGCAGGTGCCGCTCGAGCACACGCTCGCGATCGTCATCGGCGCCGCCGCCGGGCTGCACTACGCGCACGAGAAGCGCGGGCTCGACCGGCGGCCGCTCCACATCGTCCACCGCGACGTGTCGCCGTCGAACCTGATGGTGTCGTACGCCGGCGAGGTGAAGCTGGTCGACTTCGGCATCGCGAAGGCCGCCGATCGCATGACCGAGACGCGATCGGGCGCGGTCAAGGGCAAGGTCTCGTACATGTCGCCCGAGCAGTGCACGGGCCAGCCGCTCGATCGCCGGAGCGACGTCTTCTCGCTCGGGATCATCCTGTACGAGATGGCGACGATGACGCGGCTCTTCAAGTACGCGACCGACTTCGAGACGATGAACCACATCGTCAACCAGCCGGTGCCGCCGCCGTCGAGCCGGCGGGCCGGGCTGCCGCCGGGGCTGGAGGAGATCATCCTGCGCGCGCTCGCGCGGCGGCCGGAGGATCGGTATGCGACGGCGGGCGAGCTGCAGGCGGCGCTCGAGCAGCTCGCGGCGCGCGAGCGGCTCGCGATCGGCGCGGAGGCGCTCGGGCGGTACATCGGCGCGCTGTTCGGCGACCGGCCGGAGCCGTGGGAGGCGCTGGAGGCGACGGCGGATCCGGACGAGGTCGTGACGGTGGAGCCGCAGCCGGAGCTCGATCCGCCGACCGAGCGGCGCAGCCTCGCCGGGCTGGTCGACAGCGAGTGGGAGGCGGACGACGAGGACGACGACGTCGCGCCGCCGCCGGAGCCGTTGCCGCTGCCGGAGCCGCTGCCGCCGGCGCCGCTGCGGGTCGCGCGCGGGACGGACGCGGATGACCCGTTCGAGGCGCCGACCGAGGTGGTCGGGCCCGACGCGGTGAGAGCCCGCGCGGCGGCGGTGAGCGAGGCGCCGCTGGTGGGCGAGGCGCCGCTGGTGGGCGAGGCGCCGCTGGTGAGCGAGGCGCCGCTGGCCCAGGCGGCATGGACCGCGGAGCCGTCGTGGCCGCCGGCACCGGAGCCGGAGCGTCCGCGGCGCCGCTGGTGGGCGTGGACCGCGGCGGGCGTGACCGCGATCGGCGCCATCGTGCTGCTGGCGATCGCGGGTGGCGGCGGCGCGACAGCGCCCGTGCTTCCGGCCGGGCCGGCGATGGAGCCGATGCCGGCGACGGCCGGCGCTCGCGTGGGCCCCGCGGTCAGCGACGCCGCGGTCGGAGCGTCCGCGCCGGTGCCGGCCACGGCGGAGTTGAGGGCCACGGCGCCGTCCACGTCGACGAGCCCGTCGCCGCCGACGCCCACGCCGACGCAGACCTCGACGTCGACGGCTGCACCGACCTCGCCGTCGACCTCGACGCCGCCTTCGACGTCGCCTTCGACGTCGACCTCGCCGCCGCCCGCGCCGGTGCGGCGGACGAAGAAGGCCCGGCCGCTGAAGTGCGGCGATGCGATGGGGATCTACCCGCCGTGCGAGTGAGCCTCGCCCTCGCCGCCGTCCTGCTCGCCGCGGGCACCGCTCGCGTGGCCGCCGGCCCGCTGACGGCCGACCAGCACCGCGACGCCGGCTATCGCGACGTCGAGCGCGGCGACTGGGACGCCGCGATCCACGAGTACGAGACCGCCTACGACCTCGACCACGATCCGGTCTCGCTCTACGCGATCGGCCGCGTGTACGCGCAGCGCGGCGACTGCGCGCCTGCGCTCGAGGCCTTCCACCGCTTCGTCGACAGCGGCCCGCCGCCGAAGGCGCGCGCGTCGGCCGAGGCCGAGATCGCGAAGTGCGAGGCCGTCCTCGCCGCGGCCGCGCCGCCCGACGCGACGACGGCCGCCGACACCTCGTCGTCGACCGCGGCCGCGGCCGCCACCGCCGGCAGCTCCGCCAGCGCCGGCGAGCCAACCGCTGCCGCTCCGTCCCCGGCGGCGCCGCCACCGCATCGCCGCCCCTTCTACCGCGACGCGGTCGGCGGCCTCCTCGTCGGAGGCGGCGCGGTCGCCGGCGGCCTCGGCCTCTACTTCTACGTCCACGCGCGCGGCGAGCTCTGCGACGACCCTTGCACCGGCAGCTACCAGGCCTATCAGGACCGCCTGGCTCGCGCGCACACCTGGCGCACCCGCGCCGTCATCGCCGGCGGCGTGGGCGCGGGCCTCGTCGTCGCCGGCGTCCTCCGCTGGGTCACCCACCGCGACCACGCCGAGCGCGCGGACCTCGCCTGGTCGCCGCGCCCTGGCGGCGGCGCCCTCACCCTCACCGGCCGCTTCTGAGCGCCTACGCGCCGAGCGCGCGGCGGAGGCTGGCGACGACGTGGTCGATCTGCTCGACGGTCAGCTCGGGGAACATCGGCAGCGAGATCATCTCGTCGGCGGCGCGCTCGGCGACCGGGCACGAGCCGCGTCCCTGGCCGAGCGACGCGAACGCCGGCTGCAGGTGGATCGGCCGCGGATAGTGGATCGCCGTCGCCACCCCGTCGGCGCCCATCCGGTCGCGCACGAGGTCGCGCCGCGCGGCGTCGACCCGCACGATCATCAGGTGGTAGACCGGCGTCGATCCCGGCGCCTCGTCGACGAGCCGCACGCCGGCGACGTCGCGCAGCCGCTCGCGGTACGCCGCCGCCGCCGCTCGCCGCGCCGCGTTCCGCTCGTCGAGCCGCCCGAGCGCGATCGACAGGCACGCGCACTGGATCGCGTCGAGCCGCGCGTTGTAGCCGACCTCGACGTGGTGGTGGCGGGTCGTCTGCCCGTGGTCGCGCAGCACCCGCACGCGCTCCGCCATGCCCGCGTCGCTCGTCGTGATCGCGCCGCCCTCGCCGAACGCGCCCAGGTTCTTCGTCGGGTAGAAGCTGAACGCCGCCGCGGCCGCCGCCGAGCCGGCCCGGTAGCTGCCCGCCGCCCCGACGCGCGTCGCGCCGTGCGCCTGCGCCGAGTCCTCGAGCACCGCCAGCCCGTGCGCGCCCGCCAGCCCGGCGATCGCGTCCAGGTCGGCGAGCTGCCCGAACAGGTGCACCGGGATGATCGCCTTGGTCCGCTTGGTCACCCGCCTCGCCGCGTCGCCGGCGTCGAGCAGGAGCGTCGCGTCGTCGACGTCGGCCAGCACCGGCGTCGCCCCGGCGAGCGCGATCGCCTCGCCGGTCGCGTAGAACGAGTTCGCCGCGGTGATCACCTCGTCGCCCGGTCCGACGCCCATCGCCCGCAGCGCGAGCAGGAGCGCGTCGGTGCCGGTGCCGACCGCGATCGCCTGCGCCGCGCCGCAGTGGCGCGCGAACGCCGCCTCGAAGTCGCTGACCGCCGCGCCGCCGACGAACGCCCCCGCGTCCAGGATCCCGGCGATCGCCGCCAGGTACGCATCGCGGTCGGGCTTCACGCCCGCCGCCAGATCGACGAACGGCACCTTCATGGTCGGCCCTCTTCCTTCGGCGCGCGGCGCCGTCACGGCTTCACCCGCGCGCCTTCCTGCTCGAGCGAGCGCTGCGCCGCCTCCAGCACCCGCACCACGCGGATGCCGGCGTCGGCGTCCGACGGCGACGCCTGGCCCTTCAGGCAGCGCGCGGCGAACGCGGCGGCCACCTGCGACAGCGCCTCGCGGCCGTCGAGCTTCGGCGACAGCACGTCGCCGGTCCGGTACTGCACGTTGAGCGCGTACGCCGACTCCTTGTCGATCTGGCCGACATCGACCGAGCTCTCGTACAGCTTGACCGGCTCGACCGGCGACGTGTCGTCGTAGACCAGCATGCGCCGCGTGCCGGCGATGATGATCCGCCGCGTCTTCACCGGCGCGACCCAGTTGACGTGCAGGTGGGCGACCAGCCCCTCGTCGAAGCCGAGCGTCACGTAGGCCAGGCTCTCGTGGCGGCCGTAGTGCGACACCCCGAGCGCCGTCACCCAGCGCGGCGTCAGGCCGCCGAGCACGAAGTCGAGGATCGACACGTCGTGCGGCGCGAGGTCCCAGATCACGTTGTAGTCGGGCTGGAACAGGCCGAGGTTGATGCGCACCGAGTCGAAGTAGAGGACGCGGCCGAGGTCGCCGTTGCCGACCAGCTCGCGGATCTTCCGCACCGCGCCCGTGTAGACGAACGTGTGGTCGACCATGAGCGCCTTGCCCTGGCGGTCGGCGAGCGCCGCCAGCTCCTCGCACTGGGCCACCGACGGCGCGAACGGCTTCTCGACCAGCACGTGCTTGCCCGCGGTCAGCGCGGTCATCGCCAGCGGGTGGTGGCTGAAGATCGGCGTCGCGATCACCACCGCGTCGACGTCCGGATCGGCGAACACCGGCGCCGCATCGTCGAAGGTCGGGATCCACGGGTACTGCACGCCGACCGCCGCGCGCCGGCGCGGATCGCCGTCGACGACCGCCACCACCTTCGTCGCCGGGCAGGTCGTGAAGTTGCGCACCAGGTTCGGCCCCCAGTAGCCGAAGCCGATGACCGCGACGCGCAGGACGGAGGAGGCAGGCGGGGCGGGTGCAGACACGGGCCGCGATTCTCGTGATCCGCACCCTCGCCCGTCAAGCCCGACGCTTGACAGGGTGCGGCGCGTCCTCAAGAGTAACGGCCCGGTGTCCGCCGACCGCTTCCAGTGCATCGCCCCCGACGTCGTCCTCGGCGAGGGCACCGTGGTCCACCAGTTCACCAACCTCTACGGCTGCACGATCGGCAGGCAGTCGCGGGTCGGCGCGTTCGTCGAGATCCAGCGCGACGCCACCATCGGCGACTTCTGCAAGATCTCGACGCACTCGTTCATCTGCTCGGGCGTGCACCTCGGCGACCGGGTCTTCGTCGGCCACGGCGTGATGTTCACCAACGATCGCCACCCGCGCGCGTGCAACCCCGACGGCACGCCCAAGGGCCCGACCGACTACGTCCTCGAGGAGACCTGGGTCGAGGACGACGTCGCGATCGGCTCGGGCGCGACGATCCTGTGCGGGATCCGGATCGGCCGGGGCGCGGTGATCGGCGCCGGCGCGGTCGTGATCCGCGACGTGCCCGCCGGCGCCACCGTCGTCGGCAACCCGGCCCGGGTCGTCGCCGGGGACGCGCGGTGATCGAGGGCCTGTCGATCGTCGTCCCCGCGTACAACGAGGAAGCGGCGATCGCGGCCACCGTCGGCGATGCGTTCGCGGCCGGGGCCCGGGTGGCGCGCGCCGTCGAGGTCGTGGTCTGCGACGACGGCTCGCGCGACCGCACGCGCGCGATCCTCGGCGAGCTGGCGGCCGGCGAGCCCCGCCTGCGGGTGCTCGCCCGGCGGCGCAACCGCGGCATCGAGGCGTCGATCCGCACGCTCTACGCGAGCGCGCGCCACGAGTGGGTCTTCCTCAACAGCGCCGACCGGCAGTGGCCGATGAGCGCGGTGGTGGCGATGGCGGCGGCGGTCGACGACGGCGCCGACCTCGTGATCGGCGTGCGCCGCAACAAGCGCGACGTCTACAGCCCGTACCGCCGCGTGCTGTCGTGGACGTACGAGGCGGTGGTGCGGCGGCTCGGCGCGCCGGGCGGCGATCCGGGCTCGATCAAGCTGGGGCGGCGTTCGCTCCTGCACGCGGCGGTCGTCGCCCGCGGCGTGTTCGCCGAGGGCGAGCGGGTCGTGCGCGCGGCGCGCGGCGGGGCGCGCGTCGTCGAGGTCGCGGTGCCGTTCGCGCGGCGCGGCTCGGGGCAGGCGACCGGCGCGCGCCGCGACGTCGTC
>DASZXE010000477.1:0-1515 GCA_035546475.1 Kofleriaceae bacterium | reverse complement strand
GAGCCCGTGCGCCTCCCGCAGCGGGCGGCGTCACACACCCGCGCCGGCGACACCGACGTTGGCGCGGCTCACGAACGCGCGGCTACTTCGCGGGGCGGCAGGCGCGGGCCTGGGCGGCGGTGCGGGCGGCCTTCATGCACTTGACGCCGTCGAAGTCGCGGGCGGCGCGGCACTGGTTGATCGACAGCTCGAGCCCGGCCTCGAGCTTCTTGTCGCGGTCGGCCAGCTTCGCCGCGCGCAGGGCGTCGCGCTGGTCGGGCGGCGCCGCCGCGATCTCCTTCTCCGCGTCCTCCCAGTAGATCAGCGAGAACCAGTTGCGGATCGCCTCCTCGCAGTCCTCGGCGCGCGGGCGCTTGCAGGCGGACAGCGCCAGCGCCCCGACGAGCACCACCGCGAGCAAGGACGGACGCGAGCGTTGCATCCGCTCTGCGTACCACGGCGGCGCGGCGACCCCAAGCAGCGTCGCCGCGGCGTTCAGTCGCCGCCGCGCTCCCACTCGAGCCCGAGGTAGCCGAGCTGGCGGCCGAAGCCGTGGCCGTCGCGCGGGAACAGATCGGTGAACGCGGCGCCGCGCGCCTCGACCTGCCAGTGCTTCGACAGCGCGCGCGCGACCCGCACGGCGACGCCGCTGCGGTTCTCGTCGTCGATGCTGTCGACCGGCTGGTTGAGGTCGTCGATGTGCGCGAGGAACGGCTCGGGGAAGTGATCGAGCTGGCCGGTCAGGGTCGCGGTGACGAAGAGCTGCCCGGGCAGGCTGAACGTCGCCGCCAGGTCGAGGCGGTGGCGGTAGAGCGAGCTGCCGAAGCTCGACGAGTCGTTGACGGTCAGCCGGTAGCGCGCCGACAGCACCTGGTTGCCGGTGTACAGCAGCTCCGCCTCGGCGGTGTGGCGGAGGTCGGCGCGCTGCTCGCCGGTCGGCCGCACGCACACGCCCGACGGATCGCCGGTGCAGCTCACGCGCGTGAACGCGAGGCCGGTGTACTCGCGCAGCTCGACCTGGTAGCGCGCGGTCAGATCGAGCGCGCGCTCGTCGTGGCAGCGCCACACCTGATCGCGCAGCTCGAGCGCGAGCAGCGGCCCCGACCAGTCGAAGTCGTGGTCGCGCCGCCAGGTCAGCGTGCGCAGGCCGACCTCGACCTCGGCCTCGCGCGCGTCGTCGGCGGGCAGGCGCAGGCCGACGTCGACGCCCGACGTCGCGAAGTCGCGCCGCTCGGGGCCGCCGTCGAGCGCGAGCGCGTCGTAGTGGCTCGCGCGCGCGAGGATGGTCGTGCCCGACGGGCCGTCGCGCTCGACCGCCAGCTCGCCGGCGCCGGTGACGATGTTCTCGCTCTCGACGGAGCCGGCGACGACCTCGCGCACGCCGGCCTTGGCGTGCCCGCTCCAGCGCAGGTGCTCGCCGAGGGTGCCGGTCTTGCCGAGGCCGACGAGCCCGCGCACGAGCGTCGCCGCGACCGCCGCCGGCTCGCCGGGGCCGCGCTCGACGCGGGTGACGTTGCTGTCGCCCTCGGCGCCGAG
>DASZXE010000476.1:0-13637 GCA_035546475.1 Kofleriaceae bacterium | reverse complement strand
GCGACCGCGGCAGCGACCGACGCCGACGCGATCGCGGCGACGACCGTCCGGCCGCCGGACAGCACGACCGAGCCGACCGCGCCCGGCGAGCCCGGCTGGCTGTCGATGCGCACCGCGCCGCGCGCGATCGCGCCGGTCCTCGATCCGTCGCGCGTGCACCTGACGGTGGCGCCGCCCGATCCGTCGAAGCCGCCGTACGAGCCGCCGGAGCCGACCGGCCTGCTCCGGCCCGACGGCGGCGGCAGCTTCCGCACCGACGAGACCGGCTTCGTCGCCCGCGTCGATCCCGACGGCCACGTGTCGTTCGACGACCGGCCGTCGGCGCACGCGCAGATCAACCTCCCGCGGCCCCACCGGATCGCCCGCGCGATCGGCCAGGGCCTCGAGCGCTGGTACGCCGATCCGGGCGCCGCCCTGCGCGCCGGCGAGGCCAACCCCGACGAGGCGCGCGACCTGACCGCCACCGAGAAGGAGAAGCCGCAGTACGGCAACCCCGAGGCGGTGATCCTGCCGATCGTGAGCGGCGGCTTCGACGCGACCGACGCGATCATGCGCGCGCACGGCATGGACCCGTACGCCGCCGCCAAGCTGAAGTGGATGGACGCGACGCGCGAGGAGCGCACGCAGCTCATGCGCGCGCACCGGCTGATCGAGCTCGGCAAGAGCACGCAGAGCATGCGGCGCAACCTCGCGCGGCTGTGGCGACGGCCCGGGCTCGACGACGCCGCGCGCAAGGCGGCGCTCTTCCAGCTCTGGGACGACTGCGCCGACGACGGCGACGCCGCGGTCGAGGCGGCGTGCGGCCGCGTGCGCGCCGAGGTGATCGCGTTCGTGCGCACGCACCTGCCGGCCGGCTCGCCGTCGGCCTACACCGCCGACGAGCTGGCCGCGCTCAACGCGCACCGGGTGACGAAGGCGATGGCCTTCGCGCCGTACGACTGAGCCACCTCGCGTCGAGGTCTTCGCGTGGCGAGCTCGCGCCGCGCCGCTCAACGGCCCGGCAGCGCCTTGCGATCGCGGCGCGCGACCGAGCGGCGCGCGAGGTCGGAGAAGCCGTCGCGGCCGTCGGCGAGCACGCCGGCGACGTCGTCGGTGGCGGCGCGGATCGCGGGGCGGCGCCGGCGGCCGGCGACCAGCCCGACGACGCCGCCGATCACGCGCACGGTGATCACCGCGATCATCATCCCCAGCCAGCCGCTCACCGCGAACGACAGCATCGCGAGGCGGAGCAGCGCGCCGAGCGGCTCGGGCACGCCGGTGAACATCGGCCGCGCGCGCCGCCGCGGCGCCGGCGGGCCGACCTCGACCGTTGCCAGCGCCCGCTCCTCGCGACGCTCCCGCTCGCGGTCGCGTGCCTCGCGTGCCTCGCGTGCCTCGCGCACCGGCTCCGCGCCCGGCTTCGCCTTCGCGAGCATCGCCGCGACGTCGCGGGCGCGCTGCGGCCGCACGTCCGGATCCGGCTCGACCATCGCCTCCAGCACGCCGCGCAACCCCGGCGACATCGACGGCAGCGCCCTCGCGAGGTCCATCTTGAGCCCCTTGCGCGGGATCTCCTCCGGCTCCTTGCCGCTCGCCAGCGCCACGATCGTCGCGCCGAGCGCGTACAGGTCCGTCGCCGGCGTCGCCTGGCCGTGGAGCTGCTCCGGCGCCATGTAGCCGTAGGTGCCGACCAGCGTCGACCCGCCGCCGCCGCTGTCGGCGACGCCGCCGAAGTCGACGAGCGAGATCGTGCCGTCGCGGTCGCGGACCAGGTTGGTCGGCTTGAGATCGCGGTGGACGACCGGCGGCGAGCGCGTGCCGAGGTAGTCGAGGATCTCGAGCGTGCGCACGAGGACGTCGCGCAGCTCCGCCTCCGACAGCCGCTGGCGGCGCGCGACCTCGCGCAGGTTGTCGCCCGGCATCCGCTGCATGACGAGGTTGAACGTGCCCTTCGGCTCCTCGAGCGCGCCGAGCAGCCGCGGCACGCCCGGGTGGCGGAGCTGGCCGAGCACCTTCGTCTCGCGCTCGTGCAGCTCGAAGCTCTTCCAGCCGGCGCCGAGCTTCACCCGCTTGACGACGACCTCGGCGCGCCGCGCGACCTCGGTCGCGAGGTACGTCTCGGCCTGGGTGCCCGCGCCCAGCTTCGGACCGAGCCGCCAGCGGCCGCCGAGCAGCGGCCCGTCGCCGTCCGCCGACGGCATCTACGCCGCGGCCCGCAGGGTGAAGAGCGCGACCTCGGCGCGGGTGCCGTCGCCGACGCGGACGCGGACGCCCGAGAAGCCGATGCCCGGCGTGACGTAGAGCCGGGTCGCGCGGCCGAGCGCGTAGAAGCCGCGGCGGTAGCGCCGGCCCATGCGGCGGATGATGCGATCGGTGAGGCCCGGCACGAAGATCTGCCCGCCGTGGGTGTGGCCGCTCAGCACCAGGTCGGCGCCGCGCGCGGCGAGGCCAGGCGCCTGCTCGGGGCAGTGACAGAGGACGACGCGGGTGCCGCCGGCGGGCAGGCCGGCGTACGACGCGTCGAGATCGTGGTGGCGCGTCACCGGATCGTCGACGCCGATCAGGTGGAGCGGCGCGCCGCGCACGGTCATCGTCGTGTGGCGGTTGCGGAGGACGTCGTAGCCGTGCGACGCGAGCGCGCCGGCCATGTCGCCCGCGGACGTGAAGTAGTCGTGGTTGCCGAGGGTGGCGACCACGCGGCCCGCGCGCAGGCCGGCGAGCTGCTCGCGGGCCAGGCCGATCTCGCGGCGGCGCCAGCAGACGTAGTCGCCGGTCAGCGCGATGACGTCGGCGCCGGCCGCGTTCGCGAGGTCGACCGCGGCGCGCACGTGCGCCTCCGGCGTCAGGTCGCCGACGTGGATGTCGGAGAGCTGCGCGATCGTGACGCCGTCGTGGCGCGGGTCGAGCCCCGCGATCGCGACCTCGTGGCGGGCGAGCACGGGCGGCCGGGCGCGGGCGTGAGCCATGGGGCCGCAGTGTAGCAGCGCGCGACGGCGCGACCTCGGCGCGTGGGCGCGGCCGACGCCGCCTCGCCGGCGATGCGGCCTCGAAGCCGTGGTTGCAGCGCCCGGATCGGCCTGGCACATTCAGGAGGCTCATGGCGCCCCCCGCGACGGCCGACGCGCGTATCTCCTGCCCTGTCTGCCGCGCGCCGGTGCACCCGATCGCCGGCCGCTGCAAGCACTGCAAGGCCGACCTGGTGCGGGTCCGCGGCGGAACGACCGGCGCGGGCGAGACGCCGGTCCAGATCCCGCAGCTCGGCGCGGGCGGCGCGGCGGCGGCGGTGCCGCTGCCGATGCCGGGCACGCGCAGCGCGGCGATGCCGCCGCTCGCGGCGATGGCGGGCGCCGCGCCCGCGCCGATGGCCGCGCCGCCGTCGGCGTCGGCGTACGTGCCGGCCGGCTTCACGCCGGCGTCGGCGGCGCCTCCGCCGCCGGCCTCGGCGGTGCCGGCGCTCCACGCGCAGGCGCCCGGGCAGCCACTGCAGGCGTCCGGCGCGCACGGGCACGGGCACGCGCACGGCGGTCATACGCACACGCTCGGCGGGGCGACGCACACCCACCGTCACGCGAGCTGGGGCCACCGCTGGCCGCTCGCGGTCGCGGCGATCGCGGCGCTCGCCATCCTCGCGAGCCTCGCCGTGATGATGCTCGGCGACCAGAAGAAGCACCGGACGACGCACCGGCTCGGCCCCGCGCCCGAGCGGATGGACACCGACATCGAGACGCCGCTGCCGGTGGTGCCGCGGCCGAACCCGACGCCGAACCCGCCGGCCGTCGATCCGGCTGACCCCGGCGCCGGCAGCGCGGTGCCGCACGCCGACCTGACCGATCCGTTCGATCCGCACGCGGCGAACCCCGGCGCCGCCCCCGACCCCAGCGATCCGTGGCAGTCGCCGCCGGTCCTGCCGAGCGCGCCGCACACGCCCGGCGCGGTGCCGCGGGTCAGCACGCCGGCCGAGTTCATGAGCGCGATCGTCGACGTCGGCTGCGACCGGCTGCAGTCGTGCCTGCGCTCGTCGGACACCGCGCAGTCGGTGTGCCGCCAGGCGCGCCAGATGGTCGACCTCGCCCGGCTGCAGCCGAACCTGAGCTGCGTGCACTTCGACGCGAGCGCCGCGCAGTCGTGCCTGGCGGCGATCTCCCGCCTGCCCTGCCCCGCCAACGACGCGTTCGACCTCGGCGAGCTGGCCAAGCTCGCGCTCAGCGTCGACTCCTGCGCCCGCAGTTGCAGCCAGTAGCCTCGCGCCGGGCTCCCGTGCGTGCGCGGTCGGTCTTCCGGTCGCGCGCGATCGCGCCCCGCGATCGCCGGCGCGCTATCCTCGGCGCGTGCGTCGCGCGCTGATCGTCCTCGCGGGTCTGTCGCTCGCCGGCTGCCGCGGCCACCACGCCGCGCCGGCGAACGCGTCCGACGACGCCGGTGCCGGTGCCGGCGCCGCGGGCAGCGCCACCGTCGGACCGGCGACGCGCGTGCTCCAGCCGGAGCGCCACCCGCCGCCGCCGACGACGCCGATGCCGCGCCGGGTGTCGGAGGCGCTCCTCGAGGCCGGCGCCGCGCCCCGGCGCGCGCTGCGCTACCGCCTCGAGCCGGCGGCGCGCACGCTGACCGCGATCTCGCGCATCACGAGCCACGGCTACGACGGCGGCTGGACGGATCCGGTGACGCTCGCGCCGGTGCACGAGGGCTTCGAGGTCACGCCCGCGGGAGGCGGCGGGCCGGTCCACGTGCGCGGCGTCATCGCCGAGGTCGAGGCCGACGGCCAGTCCGACGCCGCGCGCACCGCCGCCGAGGCGTACCTGGCCCGCTGGCGCGCGGTGCTCGAGCGCCGGCGCGCCGACCTCGTCGTCGACGAGCGCGGCGGCCTCGGCGAGGTGACGCTCCTGACCGATCCGGGCGGCACGACCGACCCCGACGCGAAGGACGAGCTGGTGCAGCGCTGGCTCGGCCTCGCGGTGCCGCTGCCGGAGGCGCCGGTCGGCGTCGGCGCGCGCTGGAAGGTCGTGACGATGCTGCGCGCCGGCGGGGCGGTGATGACGCAGACGGCGATCTACCGGCTCGCGCGCGTCGATCGCGATCGCTGGACGATCGAGGTCGACCTGACGCGCCTCGGCCGCCCGCAGGAGATCCAGTTGCCGGGCCAGCCGCCGGGCGCGACCGCGCAGCTCGTCGCGCTCCTGCGCAAGGTGACCGGCACGGTGACGGTGTCGCCGGCGAGCCCGTTGCCGCTCGACGGCCAGCTCACCGGCGAGGTCCGCAGCCAGGCCCGGATCCCGGTCGCCGGCGGCCCGCCTCGCGATCAGGCCAGCGAGGACACGGCGTCGATCACGCTGTCGACCGCGCCGTCCTCGGCCGCATCGTCCCCGGCCGCCCCGCTGCCCGCGCCCTCACCGACCGCGCCGCCGACCGCGCTGCCCTGACGCCGTCGAGGGACTCGACGCTTCGGAACGGGCTCGCGCGCAGCGAGCACGCACGCGAGCTCCGCCGCGAGCCGCGAGCCGCGGACCTCGCGGAAGAAGACCTCGCGCCGCTCGTTCCCGGCGTCGCAACCTCGCGTCGCTCGGTCCGGCATCGCAACCGGGCGTCGCTCGTTCCTGGCGTCGCGACCGCGCGTCGCTCGGCCCGACATCGCAACCGGGCGTCGATCGATCGTCGCGGAGCGTGACGCTCTCGCCGTCTTCCTCTCGAGCGATCCGCCTCGGGGCGGAACCCCGAGAGCTCGACACGGAACGCCACCGGGTCCGAGCGGCGCTCGGGGCTCACTCGATGTTGCAGCTCGAGTCGGGCGCGCACGCATGGCGGCAGTGGCCGCCCTTGCACTCGAGGTTGCACGTCGCCCCGGAGGCGCAGCTCATCGAGCAGCCACCGCCCTCGCACTCGAAGTTGCAGACCGAGCCCGCCTGGCAGCCGACCGCGCACCCGCCGTCCTCGCACTCGTAGTTGCAGACCGCGCCCGCCGCGCACCCCGCGTGCTGCCCGCCCGACAGCTCCGCCGACACGAGGTGGCCGTCGTCGCCGTCGTCGTCGGACGACTCGCGGTGCGCGGGGCACGACCCGCCGTCGTCGTCGGAGTCATCGTCGTCGTCACCGTCCTCCGCCTCGGCGGCGCTGCTGTCGTCGTCATCGTCGTCGCCCGACTCCGCGGCGTCGTCCGCATCCCCGTCGTCGTCGTCGTCGCCGTCGTCGTCCGCGGTCGCCTGATCGTCGCCGTCGTCGGAGTCATCGTCGCTGTCGTCGTCGGCGGTCGCCTGATCGCCGTCGTCGTCGTCGGAGTCATCGTCCGCGACCGCCGGCGGCGGCATCGGCGGCATCGGCGGCATCGGCGACTCCGCCACCGCCGGCCCCTCGCCGGTGTCGATATCGACCGGCTGGTTGCCGGTCACGATGATCATCACCGGCGGCGGCGCCGGCGCACGGGCGATGCAGGCGGCCAGCGCCACCGGCAGGGCGATCACGAGCAAGCGGACGGACCTCGGCACGCGGCTCAGCATGGACGGACCTCCTCCGGACGGGCGACGGGCCCCGCCCGAGAGAAGAGCCGCGAGCGGCCCCCGCGGTTGACGCGCCCGCCGACCGATTACAGCCGCCCGCCCGAACCGAAAGCGCCGATGCCCACCTCGCGGGTGGGCACCGTACCGACATGCCGGAGCCGGAGCCCCGGCCGCCTCTCAGCGCTTCGAGAACTGGAAGCGAGCGCGGGCGGCGCGCTGGCCGTACTTCTTGCGCTCCTTCTTGCGCGGGTCGCGGGTCACGTAGCCCACGACCTTCAGCTTCGGGCGCAACTCGCGGTCGAGCTTCATCAGCGCGCGGGTGATGCCGTGACGCAGGGCGCCGGCCTGCGACGACATGCCGCCGCCGACCGCGGTCGCGTGGACATCGTACTGCCCGAGCAGCCCGACCTCCTCGAACGGCTGGCGGATCACCATCCGCGCCGTCGGCCGCTTGAAGTAGTCCTCGTCGGGACGGCCGTTGATGTTGAACGCGCCCGCGCCGGGCGTCAGCCAGACACGAGCGATCGCCGTCTTGCGGCGGCCGGTGGCGTAGGTCTTCGCAGTTGCCATGAGTGCTTCGTCCTCGTCTCGTACCGGGGCGGTCGGGCTAATCGACGGCGAGCGGGCGCGGCCGCTGCGCGGCGTGCTCGTGCTTGTCGCCGGCGTAGATCTTGAGCTTCTTCAGGATGCGGCGGCCGAGCGGGCCCTTGGGCAGCATGCCCCACACCGCCTGGCGGACGGCGCGCTCCGGGTCGTCGGCGATGACGTGCTTCGCCAGCCGCGTCCGGATGCCGCCCGGGTAGAGCGTGTGCTTGATGTAGAGCTTGTTGTCCGGCTTGCTGCCGGTGAGCTCGACGCCGCCGGCGTTGATGACCACGACGAAGTCGCCCATGTCGACGTTCGGCGAATAGGTCGGCTTGTGCTTGCCGCGCAGCACCGACGCGATCTTGGTGGCGGCGCGCCCAAGGGTCTGGCCCTTGAGGTCGACGACGTACCATTCGCGCTGGGCCTCGCCGGCTTCCTTGGTGAGCCAGAAGCTCTTCTGAGTCTGCGTGGTCATGATGTTCCGTGGCCCCGCACAGAGGGGTGCCGCAAGGGAAGGCGGATCGTCTAACCGACCGTGGCGACCGAGTCAAGCCCGCGGGCCGCCGGCCGGGGAATCGCGCGCTCCCGGGCAGCCGTGGTAACACGCGGCGGTGGCCCGGGTGGGATTCATCTGCAAGCCGGACAAGTCGGTCGCCGGGGAGCTCCTGGCCCGCCTGGCCCGCTGGCTGCGCGCCGACGGCCACGTGCCGGTGGTCGCCAACGAGGACCAGATCGCGGTCGAAGGCGCCGAGATCGTTCCCGAATCGGAGCTGACCACGATCGACCTCCTGTGCGTCCTCGGCGGCGACGGGACGATGCTGCGGGCGAGCCGGGTGGTCGACGACACCCGCATCCCGGTCCTCGGCATCAACCTCGGGCAGCTCGGCTTCCTCGCCGGCTTCGCTCCGGAGGAGGCCGAGCTCGGGCTGGCGGCGGCGCTGGCCGGCACGCTGCGGATCGAGGACCGCACGCGCCTGACGGTGACGCTCGTGCGGGCGAGCGGCGAGCGGGTCGCGCGGACGGCGCTCAACGACGCGGTCATCCACCAGGGGGCGATGGCGCGCATCGTCGACGTCGACGCTTACATCGACGGCGACTTCGTCGCGAGCTACCGCGCCGACGGCCTCATCGTGTCGACGCCCACCGGGTCGACCGCCTACAACATGGCGGCCGGCGGGCCGATCATCATCCCCGGCGCCGCGGGCATGACGCTCACGCCGATCTGCGCCCACTCGCTGACCAACCGGCCGCTGATCGTGCCGGCGGCGTCGACGATCCGCTTCGTCCTCGGCGCCGAGGCGCGCGGCGTCGTGCTCACCGTCGACGGCCAGTGGGCGCACTCGTTCCACCCCGCCGAGGAGGTGCTGGTGACGACCGCCGCCTTGCCGCTGCGGCTCTTCACCGGCCCGAAGAACTACTTCGACGTCATGCGCGACAAGCTCCACTGGGGCCTGCGCGGCGCCCGCTGACCCACGGTTCGTTCGACGTGGCGCCGCCGAGCGTGTAGGGTCTTTCGAGCATGCTGCGGCGGCTGCGCGTCAAGAACTTCAAGCTCCTCCGCGACGTGGATGTCGAGCTCGAGCGAGCGCAGCCGACGGTCTTCATCGGCACGAATGCCTCGGGCAAGAGCACGATCATCGAGGTTCTCGATTTCCTGCGTCGTTGCGCCGACGACGACCTCGAGGCTGCCGTCATTGCACACGGCGGCTTCAGCGCCATGCGGACGATCGGGCGGAATACCCCGATCGAGATCACGACGTCGTGGGACCTCACGCCCATGGACGACCGGGCGGCGACGCTCACCTGGCACCTGGCGTTCGAGGCGACGCCACACGGACTGGTGACGATCCGGGCGGAGACGTTGCACGTCGGTGACAAGGCGTTCGTCGAAACTGCCGACGATGGTCGCCGCCTCGTCATCGACGATACCCGGCAGGATGCACCCGCGCAGGCGGTCTCCGACCCTCGCCGGCTCGCGTTCCATGCGTTTGCAAGCCCCGGCGGTTATCACTGGCTGGGGCTGCTGGAAGGGTTCTGTGGCGGGTTGCATGCGTTCGGCACCCTGAGCGCGGGACCCGCCTGGGCTCGCTTCGCGGCCGAGGCGCCGTCGGCGCGCGACACTGTCGTGATCTCGACGTCTGATCGCGTGGCCCGCGAAGGCATCGGCCTCGGCAACGCGCTCTACAACCTCCAGGTCCACCACCAGGAAGCATGGTTGCACCTGGAGAGGGCGTTCCGTGCGGAGTTTCCGTTCGTGAAGCGGTTGGTCTTCCCGCCCGATCCTGGTGGCTCTCGGATCTCCTTCGCCATCGATGACCAGCGCTTCCCCGGCCGCCTCGTCTACGCCTCCGAGATGTCCGACGGCATGATCACGCTGCTGACGCTACTCACGTTGATCGCTCACACGTGGGAAGTGAGCGCGCTCGCACTCGACGAACCGGATGCCCACCTGCACCCCTCGGCGGTGCGGAGACTCCTGGCATTCGCTGCGTCGAGACCAGAACAGCGACGACTGATCATCGTCACCCACTCGAGCTCGCTGCTCGACGAGCTCGCCGAGCCCGCCGCATCGATCCGGATCGTGGAGTCCACATCGAGCGGCGCGAGCATCTCGAGACTCGACACCGATGCGTTGCTGGCGTGGCGCAGGGACTATTCACTGTCGGACCTCCGGCGGAAGGGTCACCTCGACCAGGCAAACAGCGACTACGAGCCCAACCCGTGACCCGCGTCCTCGTGGCCTGGGAGGACGCCAGGTGGCCCGTCCTCGGCGCCTTGCTCCAGCGGATCGTCAAGGCGATCGCGCCGGCCGGGTGCGCGAGCTACCCGGCGGTGCTGGGCGATTCGGTCGAGGGAAACGGACGGTTCGCCCACTGGGTGCGGTGGACGTGGCCGCACGTCCGGCCCGTCGGGGTGCCGCGCAGCCGGGGCTTCGTCGACCATCTGATCTGCGTCATCGATGGCGATCGCGCGCACAAACTCGTCGATGCGATCGGGATGCCGCCCAAGGACGCCACCGCCGTTCCGGCGTGGCACCGCGATGCCGAGACCGCCTGGGTCTCCTGGCTGCGCGACCACAATCCAGCGGACGGTCCGCCTCCCGCGACCGTACACGGCATCGTGTTCCGATGGTGCAAGGAGTCAACGCTGCTCGCCGGCTACGACCAGCCCGCTCTGGCGACTCGCCTCGATCTCGATCCGCGGCACCGAGAGATCGACGCCGCACTGGCCGGCTGCACACCCGCCGATCCGCGGACCGTCGCAGACCACGCCTTCGTGGACACGTTCCGCCAGCCGCCGCTCGATTGCATCAATGCCTTGCGCAAGGCACGCAAGCTGGAGCGAATCGCGAAGAACGCCCCCGAGGTCGACGACGCGATCCGCGATCTTGCTCAGCAGAGCATCACGGCGGTCCGAGCCCGTGTGCCCGATCTCGTCCGCCTCGCGGAGCTCGTCTGGTTGCTGCAGTCGCGAGCAGAGGACACCGGCAGCCCCTGATCGGCGCGGAGACGCGCGCGGGCACCGCCATCAGGGGATCGGGATCTCGACGGCGGGGAGGCGGAAGACGAGGTAGGCCCGGAAGGTGTTCGTGCCGGTCGAGCGGAAGGGGTCCTGCACGCCGCCGGGGTTGAACCACATCCAGTGGGCCTGGTGGTCGATGCCGCCGGCCATGTCGACGCAGACGCCGGGGAAGTCGCCGCCGGGCGCGACGTCGTTGGTCTCGCCGATGGCGACGGTGCCGATCGCGCCGGGCGTCACCGCGCCGGCCGTGTTGACCCAGCCCTTGCTCGTCGTGTCGGCGGCGCCGGTGCCGGCGTTGCAGATCGCGATCTGCGCGTTGACCTCGGCCTGCGTCGGCCCGACCTGGCTGGTCGAGAGGTTGACGCCGGTCGCGCACACCTGCCACGCGTCGTCGCCGGTGTAGAGCGGCACGCCGCCGCGCTTGAACTGGCCGAGCACGCCCTGGGTGACGGCGAGGTCGTCCCACGACACGACGTAGAGGTAGGCGGTGTCGGGCGCCGAGTCGCCGGGGACGGTGTACGTCTCGGGGCCCTCGCCGCAGTTGAAGATCTGGCCGGCGGTCTGCGCGCGCGTGCCCTGGATGTACGTCTGGATGCCGTCGACGTCGCCGTAGCCGAACGAGTAGGCGTTGTCGGCGGTGATCGTGACGAGCACGTCGGGCGGCGGCGGCGCGTCGGGGCTGTCGATCGGCGTGGCGTCGATCGCGCGCGCGTCGGGCGCCGGCGCGTCGACGGTGTCGTCGCCGTCGTTGCTCGAGGGGCTCGAGGGGCCACAGGCGGGCAGCGCGAGGGACAGCCCGGCGAGGACGATCCCCGCGCGGATCGTGTGCGTCATCGGGCCATCCTGCGCGCGGGCGGCGCGGCGGGCAAGCGAGGCGCCGCCACGCCGATCTCGCGGCGGCTCAGCGTGGTCCGGCCGGCGGCGCCGCGGAGCCCGACGGAGGCGGCGGCGCGGTGTGGCCGAGGCTGACGAACGCCGCGATCCGCGCGTCGTCGCGGTCCTCCATGTGATCGCGGCCGGCCGCGTACTGGCGCGCGCGGTCGAGGTTGGTCACCACCGCGTCGGCGCCGATCATCGTCAGGATGAGGACGTTGGTCTCGAACTTGAGGATCGTCGTGACGACGTCGGTCCAGCGCAGGTGGAGCAGGCGCGTCAGCCCGCCGAGCGCGGTGATGATGCAGACCGCCGACGTGATCATCACCGCCAGGTAGATCTTGCGCGCGCGCTTGATGTGGACGAGCGCCTCCGCCTCGGGCAGCGGGCGCGCGAGCGCGAAGCCGGCCCGGCACAGCATCACCTGGCCGACGATGACGCCGAGGATGCCGGCCATGAACCAGCCGTTGCCGGTGAACTGGTACGGCACGACGAGGATCACGTAGACGAACAGCGCGTAGAGCGGCGCCGCCATCGCGATCAGCCAGCCGGGCGCCGACGAGCCGGGGAACAGCAGCTTGATCACCATCGACGACCGGATGAGGCCGGGCATCAGCGAGATCACCTTCGGCGCGAGCTGCAGCATGGCGAGCATCGCGAACACGAACGGCTGCAGCGCCTTCTTGTAGACGCCGTCGATGCCCATCGCGAGCCACGCCTCCTTGGTCGAGAGCTGCTTGGCGATGCTCTCGAAGACCCAGCGCAGCGGGTAGATGAAGACGATGAACGGCGTGAGGAGGAAGAACAGCCAGCCGGCGAACAGCACCCGGCGCTGGCGGCGCCAGTTGGCCCAGTGCCGGAGCTGGTTCCAGCAGATGCCCATGAACAGCGCCTCGGCGAGCGCGGGGCCGAGCTTGACCATGCGCACCTGCCACGCGACGTCGCCGAGCCTGATGGCGTCGCCGAGGCCGATGACGGTGAGCGGCACCAGGAAGACCGCGACCATGAAGAGCAGCGAGCGGCGCCAGGCGAGGAACGCCTGCAGCTCGGGCTCGACGATCGGCGGCGTCGCGCGCAGGAGCGTCTCGCGCTCGGACGCCAGCACCTCCGACGGCTCGATGCGCAGCCGCCACGCGCGGCGGAGCGACAGCTTGAGGCGGTCGACGAACGGCTTGACCGGGACGTGCTCGATCACGTCCGACAGCGAGAAGCCGGGCTCGGCGGGGGCGGGCGCCGGCAGCCGGCCGCTCTCGGTCTGCGCGATGGCCTGGCGCTCGGCGGCGTGGCCGGCGGGCGGCGAGCCCTCCGGCGGGCGCTGCGGCGGGCCCTGCGGCGGGCCCGACGGCGGCGGCGGAGGTGACGGGGGCGATGGCGGCGGAGCGCCGTCCGGCGACGACATCGGGCGCATCGTACACAATGGCGATATCGTCGGGGTGTGCCGCCGATCCGCCGGGCGAAGCTGAGAGACGCGCTGGCCGCCCGCGCGCAGGCCGCGCTCGACACCGCGCGCGCCGCCCACGCCGCCGCGATGGAGGGCGCGACCCACGCGGAGGCGCGGCCGGAGAACGACAAGGACACCCGCGGCCTCGAGCAGTCGTACCTGGCGCGCGGGCTGGCGGCGCGGGTCGCCGAGCTCGAGGGGGCGGTGTCGGCGATCGGGCTCCTGCCCGAGGCGCCGGCGGGCGCGGGCGCGCAGCTCGGCGCGGTCGTCACCGCCGAGGACGACGACGGCAAGGTCGCGCGCTACTTCCTGGCGCCGTGGGGCGGCGGCGAGCTGCTGCCGGGCGAGGTCACGGTCGTCACGCCGTCGTCGCCGATCGGGCGGGCGCTGCTCGGCCGCGACGTCGACGACGAGGTCGAGATCCAGCGGCCCGGCGGCGCGCGGACGCTGACGATCACGGCGATCGCCTGACGGCACGGACGGCACGGCCCGGGGTCGCCCGGCTCCGTCGGGGACCGCGAGCCGTGCACGGTCGCCGCGCGCCCGAGCGGCGTCGGGGAGGAGCCGAGCCCGGCCTGCGCGCGGGGCCTTCAGGTGCCGGGCGGCGCGCGGCGCTGGAGGAGGCGGTAGAGCTGGGTGCGGTGGAGGCCGAGCGCGCGGGCGGCGGCGCTGCCGGTGCCGCCGGCGGCGGCGAGCGCGGCGTCGACGGTGAGCGGGTCGGGCGCGGCGGCGCGCGCGCCGGTGGGGGC
>DASZXE010000475.1:0-10763 GCA_035546475.1 Kofleriaceae bacterium | reverse complement strand
TCCTCGTCCTGGCCGGTGATGCAGAGCACCGGCGTGCGCACGCCGGCGGCGGTCAGCCGGCCGATGACGTCGAGGGCGGTCTCGCCGGGCAGGTGGTAGTCGAGGATCACGCAGTCGTACGGCTGGGCGGTGACCCGTGCGACCAGGTCGCGGGCGTCGGCGAGCTCGTCGAGGGTCGCGTCGACGCCGGCGGCCCGCAGGTGGCGGCGGATGGTCTGGCGATCGACGTCGTCATCGTCGACGACGAGCAGGTGCAGCGGCTGGGCGAAGGTGGTGTGGGTCATGGCAGCTCGACCAGGCTCCAGTAGCGATCGAGGGCGGCCATCAGCTCGAAGAAGGCCACGGCGGTCACCGGCTTGATCATGTACCCGGCGACGTTCAGCCGGTAGGCCTCCCGGCGATCCTGCTCGTCGCCCGACGTGGTGAGCACCACGACCGGGGTCGATTGCAGGTCCGGGTCGGCCCGCAGCTCGCGCAGGAGCTCGAGCCCGTTCATGCGCGGCATGTTGATGTCGAGCAGCAGGAGGCGGCGGTCGACGGGCACCGTGCCGCCGCGCAGGAGCGCCAGCGCCTCGATGCCGTCGCCGGCCACGTGCAGGCGGATGCTGCTGTGGACGCGCTGCAGCGCGCGCCGCACGTTCATGACGTCGACCGCGTCGTCGTCGACGAGGACCAGGTTGGTGACGCGGCCGTCGGCGTTGCCGGTCACGGCTGCGCGCTCCAGGTGAAGTGCATCGCGGTTCCCCCGCTGGGCGGTGCCTCGGCCCAGACCTTGCCGCTGTGGGCGGTGACCAGCTTGCGCACCACGGCGAGCCCGATGCCGGCGCCCTCCACCTCGTCGCGTGACTGCAGCCGCTGGAACATGCCGAAGATCCGATCGCGGAACTCCGGCGCGATGCCCGGTCCGTCGTCCTCGACGCAGAAGTGCCAGCTCCCCGCCTCGCAGCCGAGGCAGCGGACCTGGACGTGGCCCTCGCCGGTCGGGCGGCGGCCGTGCTTGATGGCGTTGCCGATCAGGTTCATCCAGACCTGCTCGAGCTGGACCGCGACCGTCGTGATCGTCGGCCAGCGGTCGCTGGCGACGACGATGCGGACCTCCTCGGGCGGCGCCAGCAGCTCGATGACCTTGCCGAGCTGCGCGCCGATGTCGACCGGCGCGGCCGGCGTGCCGGCGCGGCCGGCGCGCGAGTAGGCGAGGATGCCCTCGATCAGCAGCTCGAGCCGCTCGACCCGCGAGCGGAGGAGCCGCAGGTGCTGGGCGATCTCGTCGTCGAGCCGGTCGCCGAGATCCTCCTCGATCCAGGTGGCGAGGCTGGCGATCCCGCGCAGCGGCGCCTTGAGGTCGTGCGACGCGACGTAGGCGAACTGATCGAGGTCGCGGTTCGAGTGGGCGAGCGCCTGGTTCACCATCGCGAGCTGGCCGAGCGCCTGGCTGAGCGCGACGCGCCGTCGCTCGTTCTCGGCGCTCTGCTGCTGCACCTCCGCCATCGCGCGGGCGCGCTCGAGGGTGCGCCGGCGCAACGAGGTGATGCCGACCACCAGGGCGAGCACCGCGACCACCGAGCCGACGACGATCACGGTCACGGTCGTGCGGGCCGCGGCCCGCCGCTGGCGGTCCTGCGCCACCTCCACCGCCGACAGCGCGGCGATGATGTCGTCGAGGCCGGCGAGGCTGCGCACCATCGCGCGCTGGCCGAGGCCGGTGCGCACCGCGGCGAGCGCGGCGCCCCGCTGGCCGGCGCGGGCGAGCGCGATCGACGCCGACATCTCCACCATCTTGGCGTGCACCGCCCCGGCGACCATCGTCACGGTCGGCGCCAGCTCGAGCGGGGCCGACCGCTGCAGCTCGTCGAGCGCGTGGTCGGCGTCGTCGCGCGCCGCGTCCCCGCCGTCGAGGTAGCTCGCGTCGTCCGTGAGGAGGAACCCGCGCTGGCTGGTCTCCACCGTGTAGAGGTCGGTGACCAGCCGCCGCGCCTGCTCGCGGATGCGCGACGCGCGCTCGGCCTCGCGGTCGTTGCCCTGGCCGGCGACGATCGACCAGATCGCCAGCGCGGCGACCAGGATCACCGACGCGGCGCCGGCGACGAGCAGCACGAAGCGCGGCTCGGCCGGCAGGAGCACGCGGAACCGCCGGGTCCGTCGGGAGACGGCGGAAGCGAATCGCGAGGCGGAAGGCGTCGACACGGGGGAGGACCGTGGCTGCGACCGAGGGTCACCGCCCTCACGCCACGGCTTCCCCGCCACCATTCAAGACCGGTGCCAGCGGGGCGGCGCGGGCAGGCGTTCGCTGCGGAGACCCAGGGGCGGACGTCAGTCGCCGGGGCGATCCTCGAGGCGGCGGTAGAGCGAACGGCGGTCGATCCCGAGCACCTTCGCCGCCTGGGTCTTGTTCGAGCCGCACGCCTCGAGCACGCGGCGGATGTAGCGGCGCTCCATCTCGGCCAGCGTCACCATCTCCGACGGGTCGTCACCCGCGATCACGAGGCGGGTGCTCTGATGATCGCGGATCTTGACCGGCAGGTCGTCGACGCCGATCTCCGACAGCCGCGCCAGGGCGACCGCCCGCTCGATGCCGTTCTCGAGCTCGCGGACGTTGCCCGGCCAGTCGTAGTCGAGCAGCTTGCGCGCCGCGTCGGTGGAGATCGACGTGACCTCCTTGCCGGTGCGCTCGGCGATCCGCCGCAGGAAGTAGTGCGCGAGCAGGAGGATGTCGCCGCCGCGGGTGCGGAGCGGCGGCACCTCGAGGCTCACCACGTTGACGCGGTAGTAGAGGTCCTGGCGGAAGCGGCCCTCCTCGACCTCGGTCTCGAGGTCGCGGTTGGTCGCGCAGACCACACGCGCGGTGAACGGGTGCTCCTCGTCGCCGCCGACCGGGCGGACCGTGCGCTCCTGCAGCACGCGCAGGAGCTTCACCTGCATCTCGAGCGGCATCTCGCCGATCTCGTCGAGGAAGATGGTGCCGCCGCCGGCCTGGGTGAACAGGCCGTTGCGGTCGCGGCGCGCGTCGGTGAAGGCGCCCTTCACGTGGCCGAACAGCTCGCTCTCGAGCAGGTTGGCGGGGACCGCGCCGCAGTTGATCGCGATGAACGGCTCGTCCTTGCGGGCGCCGAGGTCGTGGACCGCGCGGGCGACCAGCTCCTTGCCGGTGCCGCTCTCGCCGGTGATGAGGACGGTGGCGTCGCCGTCGGCGATGCGGTTGATGAGCTCGCTGATCGCGCGGATCGCGGGGCTGTCGCCGACGATGCCGGCGATCGGCCGGGTCGCGGCGAGCGCCTGCCGCAGGCGCTTCACCTCGCTGCGCGTCCGCCGGTGCTCGACCGCGCGGGCGACCGCCAGCTCGACCTGCCGCGCGTCGAGCGGCTTGAGGACGAAGTCCCAGGCGCCGGCCCGCAGCGCGGCGATCGCGGTGTCGACGTCGGCCTGGCCGGTGATGACGATGACCGGCACGTCCGGGTGCTCGACCCGGATCCGCTGGCAGAGCTCGATGCCCGACAGCCCGGCCATCCGCACGTCGGTGACCACGACGTCGTACTCGCGCTCGCCCAGCGCCGTGAGGGCCGCCTCGCCGCGGTCGATGAACGCCGCGTCGTGGCCGCGCCGGTTCAGGAGGTCCTGCAGGAGGGCCCCTTCGTCGCGGTCATCGTCCACGACGAGCACGCGGGAGATCATGGCTGGCACGCTAGCACGCCTGGTGGCGCTCTCTCGCGGTTGCCAGGGTAGGGCTGAGGGAGCCGCGCTGCCGGCGCGCGGCGGTGTCTCGCCGGTGTGCGCGGACGCCACAGTGGGCGGCGCGGCGCACGCGGGAGGCGTGCTCGAAGCAGACGTAACGTCGTCGGGGCTCGACGTGATCACTCGATCTTCGTCCATGTGCCCCGCGCCCTCGCATAACGCGTGCCGTGGCCCGGCTTCACCCCGCGCGGGCGCCCATCCTCGCAACATCACGGCGCATCGGTCCTGCCGAGGCCGGCCGAGAGGTTGTCACAGGTAGCCGCTGCGCTGGCGGAGGAGCCACTCGCTGCCGAGGAAGGCGAGCAGCAGCACGATCAGGAGCGGCCGGCTCCACAGCTCGACGTCGGCGCGCCGATCGACGCGCACGACCCGCGGCGGATCGAACGGCAGGTCGGCCGGCAGGCTGTCGACCGCGCCGAGCGCGCGGCCGCCGCTCCCGGCCGCGATCGCGGCCAGCCGGCCGGAGTCGCCGGTCGGTTCGTCCAGCTCGGCGGTGGCGTCGCGGACCAGGAAGATGTCGCCGGCGGCCACGTCCTTGCCGGCGACCTGAGCGGTGCCCTCCACCCGGTAGGCGCCGGGCTGGAGGCCGTGGAGGTCGAAGCTGCCGGTGCCGTCGTCGCCCACCGTGACCTCGGTCGAGCCGACCGGCACCGCGGTGGCCGGGTCGGCGCCCAGCCGCCAGCGCAGCGAGACCTTGCCGCCGGGCAGCGGCTGGTAGTCGCGGCCGAGCAGCCGCAGGTTGACGCGGACCGGCGCGCCGGGGGCGTACTCGACCGCGTCGGTGTCGACGTGCAGGTTGCGCAGGTCGGGGTCCTGGATCAGCCAGCGGATCGCGTTCTCCCACAGGCGGGTGTAGGCGCGGTCGTCGCCGCCCGGGCGGCCGGCTGCGAGGAAGCCGTAGCGCCAGACGGTGTCGGTCGTGATCGCGAGCGTGCGGCCCTGGCCGTAGTCGCCGACCACGACGACCGGCATCGGCTGGCCGCTCGCGGTGCGCAGGCGCGGGTGGACCGCGAGCACCGTCGCGTCCGGCTTGGCGCCCGCGACCAGGTTGACGCCCTCGAGCGGCGGCAGCGCCTTCCACGCGGCGAGGTTGTCGGGCACCGCGTAGCGCAAGGCCGTCACCGGGTGGCTCTTGCCCGCCTCGGTGAGCACCGGCTGGAACTCGGTCGTGTCGGTGAGCGTGCGCGCGTACGGGTCGATGAGCTCGACCGGCAGGGCGCGGGCGACCGGCGTGCCGTAGTAGCCACCCGACGAGAACGACATGGCGCCGCCGAGCATCGCGAGCCCGCCGCCTCCCTCGACGTACTGGCGGATGTTCTCGAGGTAGTCGCCGAGGCCGTACGGCATGAACTCGAAGTTCTGCAGGATGATCACGTCGAACGAGGGGAGCTGCTCCTCGAACAGCTCGCGGGTGGGGAACGGGATGAGCGACATCTCGTCGGTCGGCACCAGCGAGATCGAGTCCTGCGTGCGCAGGATGAAGAAGGAGATGAGGTCGACGTTCGGGTTGTCCTTCAGCATCGCGCGCATCGCCCGGACGTCCCACGACGGCGCGCCGGCGACCTGCAGCACGCGGATCTTGTCGCGGATGACGCGCAGCACGAAGGCGCGGCTGTTGTTCGACGGCACCGCCTCGTCGTCGGCGACCGGCGTCGAGATCTCGTACAGGTAGCGGCCGACCCGCGGCGGGGTGACCTCGAAGACGACGTTGGCTGTGCCGTCGGCGGGCAGGTCGACGAACTTCTGGCGCACGACCTGGCCGTCCGACGACAGGTCGACGCGGACGCGGCGCGGGCCGTAGCCGGTCGAGCGCAGCACCGCCTCGATGCGGACGACGGTGCGGACGAAGGCGAACTCGTCGGCGAGCACGTTCTTGACGGCGACGTCGCGCAGGCCGGGGCGGACCGGCGTCGCGGTGTGCACGCGGGTGTCGAGCGAGCGGAGGAAGTCGCGGACCATGCCGTCGCCCTTGTCGTCGAGATCGCCGGTGGCGGCGCCGTCGGAGACCAGGACGACGCCGGCGAGGTCGCGGCCGTCGTAGCGGGCGCGGATCGCCTCGAGCGCCTTGCGGATGAGCGTCGCGTCGCCGTGCGGCTCGGTGCGGGCGACCGCGTCGAGGCTGGTGGCGGCGACGACGTCGGAGAAGGTGTAGACGTCGAGCTGGTGGAGCTTGCGCCAGGCGTCGAAGGCGTCGGCGGAGGCGTCGAGCAGCGCGCGGACGCGCTCGGTGCGGGTCGGGCCGTGCGGGTCGTCGCGCAGGCCCATCGAGCGCGAGTCGTCGACGAGCAGCGCGACCCGGTTGGGCTCGCGGGCGACCTGGCGCAGCTCGACGGCGGGCTCGAGGAAGACGACGAGCGCGCACATCGCGGCGGCGATGCGCAGGACGATGAGCGGCGCGCGGCGGAGCGGCGACACCCCGCGGCTCGCCCGCCACGCGAGCGCGGCGATCGCGGCGACCGCGATGCTGCCGAGCCAGAGGCCGAGGTGGCGCCACGGCGCGAGCAGGACCCAGCGGTGCTCGTTGAACTCGGCGGTGCGCGGCGCGGCCCAGCGGACGGTCAGCGCGACGAGCGCCTCGGCGAGCAGCGCGCCGGCGGCGACGAGCGCGAGGCACAGGGCGGCGGTGGTCGCGCGGCGGAGGCCGCGGCGGCCGAAGAGGATGGCGGCGGTGGCGGCGAGCACCGCGAACGCGGCCAGCACCAGCCGCGCGCGCTCGTCGAGGAGGGCGACGGTCACGGCGAGCCGGGGCCGGAGCCGGACGAGCCGGATGATCCGGACGAGCCCGACGGCGGCACGGGGGGCACCGCCGGAGCCGCCGCGCCGGGGACCGCCGCGCCGTCGTCGGGCTTCCACCGGCGGCGGCGCATGATGAACGGCACGTGGACCTGGTCGGTCTTGTAGTCGAGGCAGAGCGCGTACATGACCAGGTTCACGCCCATGCGGAAGGCGAGCTCGCGCTGGCGCTCGCCGTCGGGGACGCACGGGAAGTCGTAGTTGCCGAAGTTGTCGCGCGACCAGGCGCCGCCGAGGTCGTTCTGCACGTAGGCGACGATCAGGCGGCCGCCGCGGGTGACGCCCTCCATCACCGGCGAGACCGCGACGCGGCCGAGCGGGCGGTCGAGCAGGTAGAACGACTGGTAGACGACGTGATCGACCGGCACCAGGTCGAGGCCGGGGTTCGGCGCGGGGAACAGGTTGCCGATGAGGGTGCGGACCGAGTGATCGAACGCGCCGTCGGCGGTGCCCTCGGCCGAGTCGATGACGAGGAAGCCGCCGAAGGTGAGGAAGCGGCGCAGCGCCTCGAGCGCGTCGCCGACCGGCTGCGGGAAGTCGCGGTCGCCGGCCAGGTAGAGCATCGGCGTCTGGTGCAGCTCGCCGAACGCGGGCGTGACGACCGGCGTGTCGAGGTCGACGTCGATCGACGTCCGCTTGTCGAGCTCCCACGCGAGGCGGTGGAGCGCGTGCGGGCGGGGCGGCGGCGCGCTGCCGAACTGGAGCTGGCCGATCCGCAGCTTCGAGCCGGGGCCGATGGCGTCCGCGCGCCGCGGCCTGGCGACGAGGGCGCCGAGCGCCGCGGCGACGCCGCAGGCGAGCACGCCCCGACGGGTGACGCTGCGCACGCGCGCATCGTAGCGCTCCCACCCGCGCGGGGCCAGCAGGGCGATCCGCGTCCGATGCGGTCAGGGCGGCGGATCGGTGACCGGCACCGCGACCCGGAAGCCGACGGTGTAACCGCGGCTCATCGGCGGGTAGCCGTCGCGGTTCGCCGCGCGGACCAAGGACGCGTCGCTCTCCCACGCGCCGCCGCGCAGGACCCGCTCGTCGCCGGTCGCGGGACCGCTCGGGTCGATCGCCGGGCCGCCGGCGTAGGCGTCGGGCGCGAACCAGTCCGAGCACCATTCGTAGACGTTGCCGTGCAGGTCGTAGAGGCCGAGCGCGTTCGGCGCCTTGGTGGCGACCGGGCTCGACTGCCCGGGGCCGAGGTCGGGGAAGTCGCCGGGGTCGTTGGCGGCGGCCTGGCCGAACCAGGCGACGCGCCGCAGGTCGTCGAGGGTCGACCCGCTCGAGTATGTCGTCTCGCTGCCGGCGCGGCAGGCCAGCTCCCACTGCGCCTCGGTCGGCAACTGCGCGCCGCCGCCGATCTTGGCGAGGAAGGCGACCGCGTCGTTCCAGCTCACCTGCTCGACGGGGAGGTCCGGTCCGTGGAAGTGGCTCGGGTTGACGCCGGTCACCGCCTGGTACTGCGCCTGCGTGACCTCGGTGCGGCCCAGGTAGAAGGGACGCGAGATGAGGACCGCGCGCAGCGGGCCCTCGTCGCTGCTGCGGCCCGGCTCGCTCGCGGGGCTGCCCATGACGTAGCGCGACGCCGGCACCAGGCGCAGCTCCAGCGTCTGGCCGCCGCCGAGGTCGATCGTCTTCGCGACCGGCAGCTTGACGCGCGCGGCCCACGCCTCGATCGGCTCCTTGCCGTCCCACAGCGGCCAGCGCGACGGCGACACCAGCGGCGCGGCCTGTGCGGCGGCGAGGTCATCCGCGGCCGATTTGTCGCCGCCGTGATCCTCGTCCTCGTACGGCTTCTCCGCCTCCATCGCCGGCGGCGGCGCGGCCGCCCGGGTCACCGCCACCGACGCGAGCCCGCGCAGGTCGTCGCCGCTGCCGACCAGCCGGTGCGGCGTCTGCTCGCGGTTGCCGGCCTGATCCTCGGCCGCGGCCTCGAGCGCGATCGCCTTGCCCGACGACGGCACCAGCGCGGTCCACTCGACGATTGGCCCCGGCCGCAGCGTGGCCGCGACGCCGTTGACGACCACGGCCTTGACGTCCTTGTCGTCGATCGCGACGCCGCTCACCTCGAGCAGGTCGCGCGCCACCCGCCGCACGCCGGTGATGACGGTCGCGGGCGGCCGGGTGTCCTCGTCGGTGTGCAGGTAGCGCAGGAGGTCGTAGCGGCGGCCGCTGGTGCCGAAGCCGTCGAAGAACGACGCGGTCTCGATGTCGCGGAAGCTGAGGCCGTTGTACTCGTGGCCGGCGAGGTTCGACCGCCAGATGCCGTAGACGACCTGGTAGAGGTCGAGGCCGTCGACGCGCACGTTGGGCGCGGCCGCGTGGAAGCCCCACTGCGTGCGCCAGACCAGGAGGTCCTTGATGACGAACGGGTGGCGGTCATCGGGGCCGACGCCGCCGACGTCGCCGGAGAAGAACTTCTCGCGGTCGAGCACGTTGCCGTCGCGGTCGACGTCGCGGTCGTCGCCGAGCGCGTCGAAGCCGCCGAGGTTGAGGCCGAAACGTCTTTGGCTGTGGGCCTCGTTGCCCTCGAAGCGGAGGAACGGCAGCGTGCGCACGTCGACCCGCTTCGTCGAGCCGTCGGCCTGCCGGACATCGAACTCGACCGGCGCGTTGCCCTTCTTCTCGAGCTGGTAGCGGAAGCCGTACTGGCTGCACTCGACGGCGACGTTGCGGGTGAAGGCGTTGAGCGAGTTCGCCCACCAGAAGCCGGCGCCGTCGTTGAGGTCGGTGGGCAGCGCCTGCCCCGGCAGCGGATCGGTGAGCATCGCCTGCACCGCCAGGTTGCCGTCGAGGACGTTCAGCTCCTCGCTGCCGTCCTCCATGAAGAAGCCGTGGCCGACGCTCCGGTAGCCGACGTTGTCGCGCACGACCAGGTAGTCGGTGCCGTGGATGGTGAGGAAGCGGTTGTCGCTGTCCCAGATCGACGCGCCGACGACCGACGAGCCGCGCATCGTGTCGCCGACCTTGTGGAAGTGGATCGGGTAGCGCGCGAGCACGCCGCGCTTGCCGAGGTGGCGGAACTCCGCCCACGAGATCGAGCCGCGCGAGCCGCGGTGGTACATCGTGTGGCCGCGGATGCCATCGGGCGCGGCCGACTCGATGACGACGTTGCGCGACAGGTTGGCGACCTCGCCGCGGTAGCGGCCCTCGACGAAGTGGTCGAACTTCAGCTTGTGGTCGAGCTCGAGCTCGTCGCCCTCTACCTTCTCGATCGTGGCCTCCTCGGTCTGGGTATTCTCGGTGAGCGGCGCGATCATGCGTCCGCCGCCCGGACGGCGCTTGAAGAGGTTGACGAAGGCGGTCGTGGTCACGATCACGTGGTCGCCGGGGCGCCAGCCGGTGATCCGGTGGGAGAGCTCGACCTCGTCCTCGCCGGCGAACCCGGGCTCGCCGAGCTTCACCCACGCGTCGCTGAGCGGCGCGCCGTGGAGATCCATGCGGCCGCCGCAGTCGATGATCGACGGCGCGTCGGCCGGGTCCTGGCCGTCGACCGGGGTCAGGCGGATGGTGGCGGTGTGGTCGGCGTGGATCGGATCGTCGGCGGTGCCGACCTCGAGCGCGGGGACCGGACCGCGCGGCGGGGGAGCCATGGTCGGCATGCCGGCCATGCCGGCCATGCCGGCCATGCCGGCCATGCCGCCGGTGCCGTGGACGTCGCAGTCGGCGCCGCGCTCGGAGGCGTGATCGCCGGCCTGGATCTTCACGATGCCGACGTCGAGCCGGGTGTCGCGATCGCGGGCGAAGGTGAGCGTGCCGGCGACGTGGACCATGCGGATCACGTCGCTCGACGCGACGTCGTACGTGACGGTGTGGCCGCTGCGGATCTGCACGCGCGCGCCGGCGGCGGGCACCCTGCCGCCCGCCCACGTCCTCGGCGACGACCACGGGCCGCTGCGCGCCGAGCGGATCCACGGCGCCTCGGGGAGGCCGGCGAGCGCGAGGAACTGCTGCGCCGTCGGTGCGCTGGCGAGGCTCGCCCCCTGCGCGGCGGCGGCAGGCGCCGGCGTCGCGGCGTAGTCGGCTCGCCGGTCGCCGGCGGGACTCGCGTGGTCGGCGCGGTCAGCCTCCGCGTCGTGGGTCCGCGTGCGGGCCGCGTGCCTGCGGCAGCCGGCGGAAGCCGCGACCGCGGCGAGGACGGCGACGGCCAGGACAGAGGCGCGGCGCGGTGTGGACACGGTGATCTCCTGTCGCGATCTCGAGCCCTCTGGTCGATCGCGATCGTCGAGCTTCAGTAACAAGGGCGCGGAGCG
>DASZXE010000474.1:0-5531 GCA_035546475.1 Kofleriaceae bacterium | reverse complement strand
AGCGGCGCCTGGCGTCACGCCGCCGCCACCACCCGGCGACAGATCCGCGGCATCGATCTCGCGGCGCCGTCACCCGACGATCGCCGTCCCGACTACTCCGCTTGCGAGGTTGCCGTTCCATGATGACCCGAACGCTCACGTCCACCGCCCTGCGGACCCGTCCCGCGCCCGTGGTCACCGATCGCTCCGACCTCGTGGGCCGGGTCGCGGACTTCACGATCGGCACCGCGGTCGTGCTGTGGCACCTCGCGCTCGCCGAGCGCGACCGCCGCCGCCACGCGCCGCCCGCCCGCCGCTGGTCCTCCACGCGCTGAACGTCCGTGGGCCGTGTGAGGCCCGGCCCCGAGGAGCGGGGAGTCGAGCGCAGCGAGGACAGGGGTATCCCCGCGACGAAGGGGCCGAGCGGGCGAAGCCCGCGAGCAGGGCCGAGCAGATAGAATGTCGGACGGGGCTGGTACACCCGGCGGCGATGGGAGCCCTCGACCTCGACCGCGCGCCGTCCGCCTCGCTGTCCCTCCTCTCACCGAGCGTGCGGCGCGCGCGACCGGCGGACCTGCCGGCGCTCGCGCGGCTGATCAACCGCGCGTACGCGGTCGAGGCGTCGTTCGCCGACGGCGAGCGCACCGGCGCGGCGGAGCTGGCGGCGCTCGGTGATCGCGGTCACTTCCTCGTCCTCGACGGGCCGCACGGCGAGCTCGCCGCCGCGATCCACGTCGCGCTCGACGGCGTCCACGCGAGCTTCGGCCTGCTGGCCGTCGCCCCCGAGCTGCAGCGGCTCGGCCTCGGCCGCCGGCTGGTCGCGCTCGCCGAGGCGCTGGCCGCCGCCGTCGGCTGCCACGACGTGAGCCTCTCCATCGTCAACCTGCGCACCGAGCTGGGCCCGTGGTACCGCAGCCAGGGCTACCGCGAGATCGGCACCGCCCCGTACGAGGACCGCCCGACCCGCCGCCCGTGCCATCTGGTGCGGATGGCCAAGACGCTGTCCGCCGCCGCGAACTGACAGGGCTGCGGAGAACGACGATCGCGATCGATCGCGCCTGCAAGCTCGATCCCCTGGCTCGTCGTACGCGGGTCCAGGGCGGATTGTCGGCAACCGCGTGAGGCCCGGAGCGCGGCTCGGGCCGGGTGGCGCCGTGTCGGCCGGGGGTTCCTCCCCGAGGCAGATCGAGACGGGGCGGTGAACGCTTCCCGGTCCGCCGCGGCGGAGCCGGCCGAGAGCCGTGGCGCGCGCCCCGCCGCGACTCGGCGTATCCTCCGCGGCATGCGGTCGCCCATGCCACGTTCGCTCGTCCGCGCCTTCGCCTCGCGCGTCTGCCGCCGCCCGGTCGCCTCGCTCGCCGCCGCCGCGCTCGCCGGCGCCGGCCTCATCGGCTGCGGCGACGACGTCGCCCTCACCGACGCCCGCCCGCAGATCGACGCCGCGGTCCCCGGCCAGCTCTCGCTGTCGTGGAGCGTCGCCCACATGGCGACGCCGCTCACCTGCGCGGCGGTCGGCGCCAGCACCGTCTCGCTCGAGATCGTCCCCGACGGCGACGCCTTCGGCGTGGTCGACACGTTCGATTGCGCGTCGGCGATGGGTACCACGCGCATGCTCGCGCCCGGCCTCTACCAGCTCCGCATCAGCCTCGCCGGCACCGGCGGCACCCTCGACGGCCCCGACGACATCCGCGACATCACCGTCCCGCCCGGCGGCACCGCCACCGTCCCGCCGGTGACGTTCGACGTCGACCCGACCGGCGGCATGAAGTTCCGCATCACGACGCCGGTCGCCGGCGGCAACTGCGCGGACGCCGCGAGCGGCGGCGCCGGCATCACCGCCATGCGCATCGAGCTGCGCGACGCGACCAACACCTGCGTGCCGGCCCTGTTCACCGTCGCCGCCGGCGCCTCCGACCCGGGCGGCAGCTACGCCAGCGACTGCAGCGGCAGCACGACCACCTGCATCGCCGCCGATCAGGACGTCTCGATCAGCGGCCTTCGCTCCGGCAGCTACTCGATGGTGATGATCGGCTCGGTCGGCGGCGCCGCCTGCTGGCGCCGCCAGCCGAACGCCGAGATCCCCGCCGCGGGCCTCGTCACCGAGCTGCCCGCGCAGCAGCTCGCGCTCCAGGCCGGCGTCCCCGGCTGCCCGACGATGTAGCGGCCTGCGCCGGGTGCTAGAACCGGCCCGTGCCCGGCCACTACATCCCCGACCTGCGCGACATCTTCTTCCAGCTCTTCGAGGTCCTCGACCTGCAGGCCGACACCCTCGGCCACGGCAAGTACGCCGGCTTCGACGCCGACGCGGCCCGCGAGTCGCTGACCGGCCTCGCCGAGTTCGTCCAGGCCCACTTCGCGCCGGCGTTCGCCGACGGCGACGCGCGCGGCGTCACCCTCGACGCCGACGGCAACGTCACCATCCCGCCGAGCTTCCGCGCCGCGATCGACGCCTACTACCGCGACGGCTGGAACAAGCTCGAGCTGCCCGAGCACCTCGGCGGCTTCGGCGCGCCGCAGACCGTCTGCTGGGCCGCGTTCGAGCTGTACGGCGGCGCCAACCCCGCCATCACCTTCTACCTGCTCGGCAACTTCCACGCGAAGGTGATCGATCGCCTCGGCACCGACGAGCAGAAGCGCCGCTACCTGCGCGGCATGACCGAGCGCCACTGGGGCGGCACGATGGTGCTCACCGAGCCGGACGCCGGCTCCGACGTCGGCGCCGGCACCACGACCGCCCGCCACGTCGCCGGCGACGAGTACCACCTCGAGGGCGTGAAGCGGTTCATCACCAACGGCGACTTCGATCAGCCGGAGAACATCGTCCACATGGTGCTGGCGCGGCCGGAGGGCGGCAAGCCGGGCACCAAGGGGCTGTCGATGTTCATCGTGCCGAAGTTCTGGGTCGAGGCCGACGGCTCGCTCGGCGCGCGCAACGGCGTCGTCGTCACCAAGGTCGAGCACAAGCTGGGCATCAAGGCGTCGGCGACCTGCGAGCTGACGCTCGGCGCGTCGGCGCCGTGCCGCGGGCTGCTGGTCGGCGGCGTCCACGACGGCATCGCGCAGATGTTCCAGATCATCGAGTACGCGCGCATGGCCGTCGGCACCAAGTCGATGACGACGCTGTCGACCGCGTACCGCAACGCGCTCGCCTACGCGCGCGTGCGCAAGCAGGGCGCGGATCTCACCCGCGCCGCCGACAAGGCCGCGCCGCGCGTCGAGATCCTCCGCCACCCCGACGTGCGCCGCATGCTCATGCTGCAGAAGTGCGTCGCCGAGGGGCTGCGCGCGCTCATCCTCTACGCCGCGCACGTGCAGGACCGGATCGAGCTGGCCGGCGGCGCCGGCAGCGACGGCGCCCGCGCGCTCGACGCCCGCAACGACCTGCTGCTGCCGCTGGTCAAGGGCTACGCGTCGGAGAAGGTGTACGAGCTGCTGTCGCTCAGCCTGCAGTGCTACGGCGGCTCCGGCTACTGCACCGACTATCCGATCGAGCAGTACATCCGCGACCAGAAGATCGACTCGCTGTACGAGGGCACGACGCACATCCAGGCGCTCGACCTGGTCTTCCGCAAGGTCGCGCGCGACCGCGGCGCCGCGCTGCAGGCGCTGATGGCCGACCTGGCGAAGGATGTCGCCGCGCTGCCGCCCGAGCTGGCGGTCGAGCAGGCGGCGCTCGGCAAGGCGGCCGCCGACGTGACGGCGATCGTCACGACCCTGCTCGGGCGGGCGATGCAGTCGCCGTATCACGTCGGCCTCCACGGCAACCGGGTCCTGTTCGCGCTCGCCGAGCTGGTGATCGGCTGGCGGCTGGCGATCGGCGCCCGGGTCGCGCTCGCCCGCCGGGCCGGGGCGGCGGAGGCGGACCGGGCCTTCTACGACGGCAAGCTGGCGGCGGCGCGCTTCTTCTGCAAGGAGGTCCTGCCGTCGGCGGGGCTGGCGCGCGCGGTGATCGAGGCGGGGGACCTGTCGCTCATGGACGTGCCGGACGACGCCTGGTGATGACGGGTGGGGCCGCCTCGTGCCGCGTGGCGAGGCGCGACTCGGGTAAGATGGAGGCGTGGCGACCCCGCCGACCACCGGGACCGTGACCATCCGCCGCGCGGCGGACGAGGTCTTCGACTACCTGCGCACGTACGACAACGAGGCGGCGTGGGAGGACTTCGTCCTCGAGGCGCGCTCGGATCCGCCGGGGCCGGCGACCGTCGGCACCCGCGTCCACAAGGTGCGGCGCACGCCGGTCGGGCAGGAGCGGTTCACGATCGAGGTGATCGAGATGGACGTCGACCAGCGCCGCTGGGTCGACGTCGCGATCGACGGCTACCTGAAGGACACCCGCATCCAGTGGCAGGTGACGCCGGTCGAGGGCGGCAGCCGCGTCGACGTCTCGATCGACCTCCACGGCCACGGGCTCCTGAAGGGGATCATGCCGGTCGTGCGGCGGACGGCGCGCCACCAGCTCCGCACCGAGCTCGAGTCGCTGCGCCGGGTGCTCGAGGCCGGCCCGGCCGCGCACCCGGCCGCGTCCTGAGCCGCGTCAGGCTTCGTCGCGCAGCTCGGCGAGCAGCGGGCCGAGCGCGGCGGCGACGCGGGCGCAGCCGCCGGGCGCGTGCACGACCGAGAACGACGTCTCGATCTCGATGCCCGCGTAGCGCTGGCCGGCGAGCTCGCCGCGCAGCGCGGTGACGAGCGCCGGCTCGAAGCCGCCGTACGGCTGGTTCGCGCGCACGTCGAGGCCGGCGGCGCGCAGGCCGAACAGGAGCCGCTCGGCGAGGCCGGCCTCCAGCTCGGAGGCCGGGTCGTAGAGCACGCCGACGTCGAACGTGCGGCGGTCGGGATCGAGCGCCGGATCGAAGCTGTGCGACGACACGTGCAGGCAGGTGCCGATCGACTGCAGGCGCGCGCGGCAGTCGCGGCGGACCGCCTCCCAGTACGGCGCGTGGTACGCGTCGAGGCGCGCGGCGCGGTCGCCGGCGGTGAGCCCGGTGTTGCCCGGCACCGGCGCGCCGTACGACACCCGCGGGATGACGTCCGGGTGCGTCGGCGGCCGGTTGAGGTCGACCCACATGCGCGAGAAGGCGCCGGTGTGCACCGGCAGGCCGAGCTCCTCGCCGAGCGCGGCGGCGATCTCGTACGCGCCGGGATCCCAGCTCGCCTGCGACCGCAGGATGTCGGGCTCGACGCCGAGATCGACCGAGGGCGGCAAGGTCCACGACGCGTGCTCGCACGAGAGGACGAGGCCGATCACCGCCGCACGATAGCGTGGATCGTCCGGCTCAGATCAGAGGGTTGGCCAGAATGCCAACCCTCTCGTCGATCGATCGGTCCCGAGGAGGACCTCGGGACCGATCTCCACACAGAACAACCCCGGCCCGAGCTGGGCTCGGGGCCTCAGGCGTCGTGAAGCGTCGTCGCCTCGATCGTCGCGAGGAAGTCGGCGCGCGCGGGCCGCCGGCGCAGCGCGAGCTCGAGCCAGCCGGCGACGAAGTGGGCGAGGTCGACGTAGTAGCGCTGGTCGGCGACCTTGCGGAAGCCGGTCAGCACGGCGCGCTGGT
>DASZXE010000473.1:0-6351 GCA_035546475.1 Kofleriaceae bacterium | reverse complement strand
AGCGCGGCGTGCTCGCCAACGGCCTCACCTACTACGTGATGCCGTACCACCAGCCCGAGGACCGCGCCGCGCTGTGGCTGGCGGTCAACGCCGGCTCGCTGCAGGAGGACGACGACCAGCAGGGCCTCGCCCACCTCGTCGAGCACATGGCCTTCAACGGGACGAAGCGGTTCCCGAAGATGGCGATCGTCGACTACCTCGAGTCGATCGGCATGTCGTTCGGCCCGCACGTCAACGCCTACACGTCGTTCGACGAGACCGTCTACCAGCTCATGGTGCCGACCGACAAGCCGGAGTTCGTCGACAAGGGCCTCGACATCCTGCGCGACTGGGCCGGCGACCTCAGCTTCGATCCGGACGAGGTGGCCAAGGAGCGCGGCGTCGTCCTCGAGGAGTGGCGGCTCGGCCGCGGCCCGTGGGCGCGCATCTTCGACAAGCAGGCGGCGACGCTTTACCGCGGCACCCGCTACGCCCGCCGGCTCACGATCGGCAAGCCGGAGATCATCAAGGGCGCCACCCGCGAGCAGCTCCTCCGCTACTACCACGACTGGTACCGGCCCGACCTGATGGCGGTGATCGTCGTCGGCGACATCGACCCGGCGAAGATCGAGCAGCAGATCACCGCGAAGTTCGGCGACCTCGTCGAGCCCGCCCACCCGCGCCCGCGCATCACCGCCGAGCCGCTCACCGCCGACGGCACGAAGGTGTCGATCGAGACCGACCCCGAGCTGCCGCAGACGCAGCTCGCGATCCACAACGTCTTCCCCCACCGCCGCGAGTCGACCGAGGGCGACTTCCGCCAGTTCGTGCTCGACGGCCTCTACCACACGATGCTGAACGAGCGGCTCGCCCAGCTCGGCCGCGCGCCCGACGCGCCGTTCGTCTACGCCTTCTCGTCGACCGGCGACCTGACCCGCCAGTACGAGGCGTTCTCCCGCTCGGCGGTCGCCAAGGAGGGCCAGCTCGAGCCGACCCTGGCGGCGCTGTTCGGCGAGGTGCTGCGCGTCGAGCGCCACGGCTTCACCGCCGGCGAGCTCGAGCGGGCCAAGAAGACCGAGCTGCGCGGCGCCGAGCAGTCGGCCAGCGAGGCCGACAAGGAGGACGCCACCGACTACACGCGCGAGCTGACCCGCAACTTCTTCGAGCACGAGCTGGTCATCGGCCGCGAGGCCGAGGCGAAGCTGTGGGAGAAGCTCCTGCCGACCGTCACGCTCGACGAGGTGAACCGGCTCGCGCAGACGTGGGGCGGCGCCGACAACCGCGTGATCACGATCAGCGGCCCGGCGAGCGCGACGATGCCGACCAAGGAGCGGGTGCTCGCGATCATCGACGAGGTGAAGGCGCGCGACCTGCCGGCGTGGGAGGACAACCCGCCGTCGTCGGACCTGATGACGGCGAAGCCGACGCCGGGCCGCATCGTCGCCGAGAAGACGTACCCGGAGCTCGGCGTCACCGAGTGGAAGCTGTCGAACGGCGCGCGGGTCGTGCTCAAGCCGACCGACTTCGAGAACCAGCGCGTGCACGTGGCGGCGGTCAGCCCCGGCGGCCTCGCGCTCGTCCCCGACAAGCAGTTCAAGACCGGCCGCGAGGCGATCGCGGCGGTGTCGGTCGGCGGCCTCGGCTCGCTGTCGGCGACCGACCTCGGCAAGGCGCTCGCCGGCACCAGCGCGCGCGGCGCGTTCTGGCTCGGCGAGAACGAGGAGGGCGTGTCCGGCTCGGGCGCGTCCGACGAGCTGGAGACGATGGCGCAGCTCCTCTACCTGGGCTTCACCGCGCCGCGCAAGGACCCGCTCGCGTTCACCGCCTGGCGGCTCGGCCAGAAGACCTTCCTCGCCCACCGCGACGTCGTGCCGGAGACCGTCTTCTCCGACGCGATGACCGACGTGATGACGAAGGGCAACCCGCGGCGCAAGCCGGTGGTCGCCGCGGATCTCGACGACGTCGACCTCGACGAGGCGCTGGCGATCTACCGCCAGCGGTTCGGCGACGTCAGCGACTTCACCTTCGTCGTCGTCGGCAGCTTCGATCCGGCCAAGCTGCGGCCGCTGGTCGAGACCTACCTGGCGAGCCTGCCCGGCAAGGGCCGCAAGGATCCGTGGAAGGACGTCGGCGTGCGCCGGCCCAAGGGGGTGGTCGAGAAGGTCGTCCACGCCGGCACCGAGCCGAAGGCGGCGGTGACGATCACGTTCCACGGCGACGACCGCTGGTCGCGCGACGGCGAGCGCGACGCCTTCGTCCTCGCCGCGGTGCTGCGCATCCGCCTGCGCGAGATCCTGCGCGAGGACATGAGCGGCGTCTACGGCGTCAGCGTCGGCGGCGGGGTGTCGCGCAAGCCGCGGCAGGAGCGGTCGTTCACGATCCGCTTCGGCTGCGCGCCCGCCAACGTCGACGCGCTCAAGCAGGCGGTCTTCGCCGAGATCGCGCGGGTGCAGAAGGAGGGCGTCAGCGACGAGTACCTGGAGAAGGTGAAGGAGACGATGCGGCGCGGCTGGGAGACCGCCCAGCGCGACAACGACTGGTGGGAGGAGAAGCTCGAGGACGCCTACCTGTTCGGCGACGATCCGCGGCAGATCCTCGACCTCGAGCAGTCGCTCGCGCGGGTGACCGCCGGCCACGTGCAGGCGGCGGCGCGCCACTTCCTCGACCCGAAGCAGTACGTGCTCGGCGTGCTGCTGCCGGTCGACGGCACGCCGCCCGAGCCGGCGGCGGTCACCGCGCCGGCGCCGGCGCCCGCTACTCCATGACGTCGAGGCCGAGGTCGGCGACCCAGTCGTGCGGCTCGACCAGCGGCCCGGTCGTCGACGCGCTCGGCGCCGCGGCGGGCGGCGCCGCCGCCAGCTCGGCGGCGATGTCGGCCAGCATCTGGTTGCGGGCGTCGGCGATCAGCACCTGATCGAGGGCGAGCCGCGTCGACGCCCGCCGCGCCTTGGCGTTCTGCCCCTCGCGCACGAGCGTGGAGACGTCGCGCGACGTCACCTTCCACTCGTGGGCGAACAGGTACTGGGCGAGGGCGTCGCCGAGGTCGGCCGCGCTGGCGAACCGCTTGTCGGGATCGCGGGCGAGCGCGGTGCGGACGATGCCGTCGAGCTCGCTGTCGATGTTCGGGTTGAGCGCGGTGAGCGACGGCACCCGCGCCTCGCGCACCTGCTCGACGGTCGCGTAGGCGGTGTCGGCGTAGAACAGCCGGCGGCCGGCGAGCAGCTCCCACGTGATGATGCCGATCGCGAACACGTCGGTGCGGGCGTCGACCTCGAGCCCCCACGCCGCCTCGGGCGACAGGTAGCTGAACTTGCCCTTCACGACGCCCTGGTCGGTCTGCTCGACCTGGCTCCTGGCCTTGGCGAGGCCGAAGTCGACGATCTTCACCTCGCCGTTGCGCGACAGCATGATGTTCGGCGGCGAGACGTCGCGGTGGACGATGTGGAGCGGCTGTCCGGTTTCCGGATGCTCGAGCGTGTGCGCGTAGTGGAGGCCGCGGCAGCTCTCGACCATGATGTGGAGCGCGAGCCGCGGCTCGAGCGTGCGGCCGCGCTGGGCCTCGCGGTCGATGGCCGCCTTGAGGTCGCAGCCGTCGACGAACTCCATGACCAGCAGGTACGAGCCGTCCTCGGCCTGGTGGATGTCGAAGACCTGGACGACGTTCGCGTGCTGGAGGAACAAGGACAGCCGCGCCTCGTCGAGGAACATCGCGACGAAGCGCGGGTTCGACGCGAGCGACGGCAGGATGCGCTTGATCGCGACGGTCTTGCGGAAGCCCTCGAGCGACTCGGCGTAGCCGCGGAAGACCTCGGCCTGACCGCCGCCGCCGAGGCGCTCCAGCGTCTGGTAGCGGGCCCTCATCGGCGGCGATGGTAGCACGCGGGCTCCGGCTGCCTCGCGGGCGGCCGGGGCGCCGCGCGCGGGCTACTCGTCGCCGCCGGTCTCGGCCGGCACTTCCTTGCACAGCTCGCTGGTGAAGTCCTTCGCGCAGCAGTCGTGCATCGGCCGGCACGCGAGGTCGACCGAGGCCTGGCCGATCACGCAGCTCATCAGGCTGGCGTCGCGATCGTCGAAGAAGGTGTTGCCGCAGAGCGACTTGCAGCGGCGCTCGCACTCGTCGCTGGTCACCGGCTCCGAGGTGATGCAGCCCGAGGCGTAGTAGCAGAAGTTCGAGCACTGGGCCGGGTCGCAGGCGCCGGCGCCGGCGTTCGGCGGCGGCGGGCCACCGGCGGCGCCCATGCCGGGAGGCGGCCGGCCACCCGGAGGCGGCGTGCATGCCAGGACGAGCGAGGAGAGAGACGCGAGGATGGCGATTGTCGTCTTGCTCACAACCATGGGCTCAACCAAACCACGATGACGGCCGTTCGGTCCACTTCCTGAAGCCCCGTTCTCGCGACCCGGTTACTCGATCGAGTCGGGCGCGAGGATGGGCAGGGCGCGATCGGCCGGGATCTCCTCGATGTTGCCGCCCCGGTGGTGGCCCCAGCAGACGACGGTGCCGCCGGCGCGGCGCGCGCACGCCGACGCGCCGTTCGCGCGCAGCTCGACCGCGTCGGTGAGGCCGGCGACGGCGACCGGCCGGAGCTGATCGCGCCCGCTGCCGTCGCCGAGCGCGCCGTCGAGGTTCGAGCCCCAGCAGAGGACCGCGCCGGCGCGGGTGCGCGCGCAGGTGAACAGGTCGCCGGCGGCGAGCTGGACGACGTCGTCCTGGCCGGCGACCTGCGCCGGCGCGTCGCGGCGCGCGCGGAGGCCGTCGCCGAGCTCGCCGACGCGATCCTCGCCCCAGCACCAGACGTGGCCGTCCTCGGTGCGCGCGCACGCGTGCAGCCGGCCGGCGACCACCTCGGCGGCCGGCGGTAGCGCCAGCGGCGGGCCCACGTCCGTCGACGGCGGGCCGTTGTCGTCGAACGCCGTCCAGCAGCGCACGGCGCCCGCGCCGTCGACCGCGCAGCGCCCGCTGACGCTGCGCGCGTGGGTGACGCCGCGCAGGACGATCGTGCGCGTGTCCTGGAAGCGGCCGGCGCGGCAGGCGATGGTGCCGTCGGCGGCGATCACGCACGGCTCGCCGAGCGCGGTGGCGCCGGCGATCCCGAGCAGGCCGTCGACCTGCTCCGGCGCCGGCATGCTGACGAGCTGGCAGTTGTCCTCGCTCTCCCAGACGCAGTCCTGCCAGCTCCGCGCGCCCCAGCAGCGGACGCCGGGCGTGCCGTCGGCGGCCGCGCAGGTGAACAGCGCGCCGGCGAACAGGTGATCGGCGCGCACGCCGGCGACCGGCGCCGGCCGGTCCGCCTCGTCCCAGCAGACGACCGACCGATCGCGGCGGCGCGCGCACGCCCGCTCCTGCTCGACGGCGAGCTCGGTCGCGTCGGTGAGGCCGGCGACCGCGACCGGCGTCGGCCGGGCGGTCCGCGCGCCGTAGCGGCCGAGCGTGCCGTAGTCGTCGCCCCAGCAGACGATGGTGCCGTCGGGTCTCGCGCCGCAGGTCGCGCTCGACGTGAGCGCCAGCGCGCGGAAGCGGCGCAGCTCGTCGGCGGGCGTGGTCGGCGACTCGACGCCGGCCCGCGCGCTCGACCACCAGCAGACCGCGCCGCCCGAGCGCCGCGCGGCGCAGAGCTGCGACAGCCCCATGCCGAGATCGATGGCGTCGCGGAGGCCCTTGACGGTCGAGACCTGCAGGGCGGGCTTGCTGCGCTCGTCCTCGAGCAGCCAGCACACGACGTGGCCGTTCGCCAGCACGGCGCAGGTGCTCTGGAAGTAGGCGGCGAGCTGCACCGCGCCGCGCGCGGCCGGGACGTCGAGGAAGACCGGCGGCGGCATCGGCGCCCTCGGGCCGTCGCCGTGCGGGCCGGGGAACAGCGCGCAGCGGACGTCGCCGCCGGCCAGCACCGCGCACAGCGAGTCGTGGCCGGCGGCGAGCCGGCGCGCGCCCGCGAGCTCGCGCACCTCGGTCGGTGTCCGGAAGCCGGACGGTCCGTCGTACGCGGCCCAGCACCAGACCTGGCCGTCGCGCCGCCGCGCGCAGCGGTACATCGACGTCACCGCGACCTCGACGGCGTCGGTCACGCCGGCGATCGGGTGCGGCCCCGGATCCGGATCGTAGGAGCCCCAGCACCAGACGAGGCCGGCGCGGGTCGCGGCGCAGGTCCCCGACGGTCCGGCCGCGAGGGTGACCGCGTCGCGCACGCCGGGCACCAGTACCGGCACCGGGTGGGCGACGCCGCGGACGTCGCCGACCTCGCCGTTGCCGTTCTGTCCCCAGCAGATCACGCGCCCGTCGGGCTGCAGCGCGCACATCTGGTCGTTGCCGACCAGGACGTCGTGGTCCCAGACCGCGCCGGGCAGCCCGGCGACCGCCGACCCCGCCGACGCCGG